>DUGQ01000190.1 GCA_013331315.1 Thermoplasmata archaeon | reverse complement strand
AGGACGCCGAAGCGCTCGGGAAGAACAGGCCAGGTGATGATAGGATGAGAATGACTCCCAGTACGAGGGTGGTCAGCAGCACGGCTGGGCTCTGCACTGTAACTCGTGCGCGTTCACCATTTGTAGGACCGTTTCTGAACGCCCCTGACGGTTGAGCGATGCCCAACTGGAACTGCCTCCGATTTATACAATTCGCGCGCGCGTAATATGAAGGGGTACTGCGTCGTTATCACGCGTAATAACAGCACTGACCGCTGGTTCCCCCACCCCTTCCGCCGAGATGTATCTCGGATCCAGAGCCCCCGATTCGTCGTCGGTGGCCGGGGCGCGCATTACACTGACTCGTATAAATCAGTATTCTCAGAATTGATAACGAGTGGTGCATCTTTCGATGAATGCGCGGGCTCAGAGGCGCAGCTAATTGACAAATGTCAGAAGCACTGTCCCAGTAGGATTATCAGGTCCTGGCGCGTTTTCTCTGATTGGCGACAAGAGCTACCATGGCGACCGCCCCAATCGCGCTACCAGCGAGGACCAGCCCGATCACAGAACCGAACTCCGGTATCTCGAAGTCGTATGTGATGTTCACGTACTGGAATGGAGCGACAAGGCTGGAGACCGCATATGTGTAGTTAGGCTCTTGGTTTCCGTTGTATGTACATACCACCTCGATGTAGTCGCCGACGTACCAATCAGAAGGGCCGAACTGCAGTGAGTAGAAACCATTCTCATCGGTCTGCTCAGAATCGGTGCTGCGCTGATTCGTCTTGGTCTCGTCCTCCCAAATCGTGACGACCACTGACGCATCAGTCACATTCCTGCCCGCATTGTCCCAAACCCATCCTCTGACGACCTTCACGCCGTCTCCCGCAGAGGTTTGGGATGACGAGGCGAGTATCGCTGTCAGCATGACTGCAGCGACCGTGATTACGGAAAGAGTGGTTCCAGTACGCCTTCCTATAGACAACATCCGGTATCATGCCACCCGTCACTTCCCGATCTAGACGCTATCCATCTCGGGGAGGCTTCATTACGCGCGAGCAGTAATAAAGACTTTTCCCTTTCTGTTGATTGCCATCTGGCAGATTTTCAAGCTGCCCTCTTCCTCGAAACCACTATGAATATCGCCACGATGCCTATGATCACAATAGGGAGTCCGACTCCCTGACCAAACCCGAACTCCGGTATCACGATGCTGTCGACGGTGACATTCACATAGTGTATGTATGTGGGCGGGATGCTTCCGACAAGCGTGCTGTTCGTCGCTGGCGGCTCCGACAGGTACTTCGCCGTTACCCTGATGGTGTCTCCGACCTCGGGCTCGTGGTCGCCCGTGAAGGAAGAGAAGGTCACCGAGTACATCCCGTCTTCATCAGTCGCATCACACCACTTCGTGTCGAGAATTGCCATGCCTGAATCGAGGATGTCGATTGTCACATTGGTTCCTTCTAGAGGATTGCCTTCGTCGTCCCACACGTATCCACGAACGACTGAAAGCTGTGCACTTGTGTTTGGCGTTATGACAACGACGAGCAGCATGCATAACAGAGCTGCTGTCGTCCACGCTGAGCAGCGGAATACGCTATCGCTTCTACGACCGAAATCCAAAGCCATTTCTCCTTTGAGTGTCGTTTAAGGTGTTTGGCTGCGGGCAGGAAAAATACCTACCCGCATAGATAGGTTTTGCGCTTCACAGCACCGGATACACCAACTGTCCGGGCCCGTCCACCCAGATGAAGTACGCCCTTCCCGGTGTGACCTCGAAGTCGTATCTCGCGTTGTCGCCGACGACATATGCCTCGTATCTACCCGTCTCTGCATCCAGGTATGCAACGACCACTGCGTTGCATCCGTCAACCATCTGCAGCAGCCCGCTCGCCATCGCGGGTCTCACGGTGTTGTAGCCGACGAGGTTCCATCCACGATATAGGTCCTTCGAACTCGGGGACTCGAAAGTGCCCTTGAGCGAGAACGCCGTCTTTGAAGTCACAAGGACATAGTATCCTTCGCCCATCAAGACCGGGAAGTCGTATACATCCTTGTCATTGACAACATAGGTCGTGTACTCCCCTCGGCTGGTGTCGAACTTGGCCACTATCACGCCAGTCGGACCGATTGCCTCCAGTAGCCCTTTAGCTGTGAGTCCATCGACCATCACCGGGGTCGACCACAGGTTCCATCCGGGCTCGAGCACGAAGTTCACTTCCGGATCTATCTCGGGCAACAGGTTGCCGAAGTCGATGTGGATGTTGACCGGGCCGTACGGGAACGGATAGACGATCACCAGGTTCGCGATGGGTCTTGTGGCGTAGTATCCCCAGAGAAGGGTCTCGTTGACCCAGTATGTCCCGGGCAGCACGTTGGCGAACTCGTAGTATCCGATGTCCTCCATGTTGTCCGTGTAGACCACGCGGTCGACCCACACGCCAGTGTTGGTCCAGCCCTGCAGGGTGATCTCCCAGTTGCCGAGGCCGTATTCGTCCTCGTCGAACAGTCCGTTCGGCCAGAACGGGTAGCAGTCGCTGTACGTGTCGAGGAACTTGTACCCGTATATCTTGGCGAACCTCACGTTGCCTATGTCGACTATGACCTCGAAGTACACCATCGTTCCACTGACATCGACGACCTGTGGGAGCGGCGTCGTGTTCATCCACTCCGCGGAGGCCAGGACTTCGGTTATCTCGTAGGCTCCAGGCTGCACGTCGTCGAACCGGTACATGCCGCTAGCGTCGGTCGTCGTCATCCTGTGGACGTGCACGCCCTGGTCGGTGAACCCGTCGAGTACTATGGTCCAGCCTGGCAGCCCCGGCTCGCCCTCGTCGATGACGCCGTCCATGTCCTTGTCGTAGAACTTGACGCCCTCGATCACGCCGAGCACGACGTTACCGAAGCTCGCCGTCGCGGTCATGCCGCTGGTCGCGGTGACCACCACGCTCGTCGCGGTCATCGGTACCCAGCCGACTGGCGCGTACTCGAGTCTCTCCGACACGACGTATGTGCCTGCGGGCAATCCCGTCACCGAGAAGTAACCGCCTGAGTCAGTGAGCCGGGTTATGTTGAGCCATCCGCCCGACACTAGCGTGCCGTTTATCCAGATGACCCAGTTCGCCAGGCCCTGCTCGCCCTCGTCCTTCACGCCGTTCATGTTCCAGTCGTAGAACTTCTGGCCGGTTATCGTGACCAGCTCGAAGTTGCCGAACCTGAACGGCTTGAACACATCGCCTGACTCCACGTCGAACTCCACGGAGCCGCTCTCCGGGTTCACGTGCATCCAGCCTTCCCTGTCCTCCTCGGTCACCGTGTAGTGGCCTGCCTTCGTGATCCATACCGTGACCTCTCCGGCCTCGTCTGTGTAGACCACGAGCGGGACATCGAAGCACGGCCCATCGACGACGAACATCCAGCCCTCGATCGGGTGGTCGCCCTCGTCGTAGACGCCGTTACCGTTGACATCCTCGT
>DUGQ01000202.1 GCA_013331315.1 Thermoplasmata archaeon | reverse complement strand
TGAGTTCATACGCAACATCGGCACGGCCGCCCACATCGACCACGGCAAGACGACCTTGTCGGACAACCTCATTGCCGGCGCGGGCATGATGTCCGAGGAGCTCGCGGGCAAGCAGCTCCTGCTGGACTACGACGAGCAGGAGCAGGCGAGGGGCATCACCATCAACGCTGCGAGCGCGTCAATGGTCTACAAGTTCAGGGAGAAGGAGTACCTCATCAACCTCATCGACACCCCAGGGCACGTGGACTTCGGGGGCGACGTCACGAGGGCAATGAGGGCCATCGACGGCGTGCTCATCCTCGTCTGCGCGGTCGAGGGCGTCATGCCGCAGACCGAGACGGTCATCCGGCAGGCCATACGCGAGAAGGTACATCCGATCCTGTTCATCAACAAGGTCGACAGGCTCATCAACGAGCTGAAGGTCACGCCCGAGCAGATGCAGCAGCGCCTGGCCAACATCATAAACGAGGTCAACGAGAAGATAACGAAGCTGCTCCCGCCCGAGCTCAAGCAGGTGTGGTCCCTCAAGGTCGAGAGCGGGAACGTGCTGTTCGGGTCCGCGTACAACAACTGGGCGATCAGCGTGCCCTACATGAAGAAGACGAACATCACATTCAAGGAGATATACGACTACTGCCACAAGGAGGACCAGAAGGCCCTGGCGAAGAAGGCGCCCCTGCACGAGGTGACGCTCGACGCTGTTATAACGCACCTCCAGAACCCGGTCGACGCGCAGAAGCTGAGGGTCCCCACCATATGGCGCGGGGACCTCGAATCGCCGATCGGAAAGGGCATGATGGAATGCGACCCCGAGGCGCCAGTGGCGCTCATGGTGACCAAGATCATCATCGACCCCCACGCGGGCGAGGTGGCGGTCGGCAGGCTGTTCGGCGGGAAGGTCACGAAGGGGCAGGAGCTGCACATCATCGGAATGCCAAACCCGAACAGGGCGCAGCTGGTGTCGCTCACCGTAGGCGCGGACAGGATCCCCGTCGAGGAGATCGACGCGGGCAATGTCGTCGCGATTTCCGGGCTCAAGGACGCGATCGCCGGCTCGACGGTGTCGAGCGACCCGGAGATGGCGTCGTTCGAGAAGATGGTGCACTACAGCGACCCGGTCGTCACAGTGGCGATCGAGGCGAAGCACACGAAGGACCTCCCGAAGCTGGTCGAGGTCCTGAGGACGGTCGCCAAGGCCGACCCGTCGATTCAGGTGGAGATCAACCAGGAGACGGGGGAGCATCTCATGTCCGGCATGGGCGAGCTGCATCTCGAGATCACCCAGTACCGTATAGTCAACGAGCACAAGGTGGAGATCAACACCTCCCCGCCCATCGTCGTCTACAGGGAGTGCGTCTCCGGGAAGGGCGGGCCGTTCGAAGGCAAATCCCCGAACAAGCACAACCGGTTCTACATCGAGGTTGAGCCTCTCGAGCAGGCCGTCGTCGACGCGATACGGTCGGGCGACATATCAACCGAAGGCCGCGTCAAGGACTCGAAGGCCATGGCCAAGAAGCTCCAGGAGCTGGGCATGGAACGGGACCAGGCGAGGGGCATCCACGCGTTCGAGGGGACGAACGTCCTGCTGGACACGACAAAGGGTATCCAGTACCTCCACGAGACGATGGAGCTCGTGAAGGAGGCCTATGTCGAGGCGATGAACAGAGGCCCCCTCGCGAACGAGAAGTGCATGGGCCTCAAGATCATGCTTGTGGACGCGAAACTGCACGAGGACAGCATTCACAGGGGACCGGCCCAGGTCATACCCGCGGCCAGGTCCGCCATCTACGGCGCCATGTGCCAGGCTGGCAGGATCCTCTACGAACCGGTCCAGAAGGTATTCATCAACGTCCCGGAGGACCTCATGGGCAACGCGATCCGCGAGGTCCAGCAGAGGAGGGGCGTCATAGAGGACATGAAGCAGGAGGGCGACCACACGACAGTCGACGCGAAGTGCCCCGTGGGGGAGATGTTCGGGTTCGCCGCATCCATCAGGGGCGCGACGAGCGGTCGGGCGCTCTGGTCCACCGAGAACTCTGGCTTCGTGCCGATGCCCCGTGAGGTGCAGGAGAAGATCGTGCCTCAGATAAGGCAGAGGAAGGGCCTGAAGCCCGAGCCGTACGACGCGGCGTACTACGCCGGCTGAGGGGACGGAGCCAACATCCAGTTGGCACGCAAAAAGACTAATATACCAAGAGCATAATGCTCGACTCGTAGGCAATGGAGGCCATGATATGGCAGAAAAACCACACATGAACCTGGTGTTCATCGGACACGTCGATCACGGCAAGTCGACCACAGTCGGCCGACTGCTACTCGATACCGGACATATCGAAGCGCACATAATCGAGAAGTACAGGAAGGAGGCCGAGCAGAAGGGCAAGGCCACCTTCGAGTTCGCGTGGGTCATGGATGGACTGAAGGAGGAGAGGGAGAGGGGTCTCACGATAGATGTGGCCCACAAGAGGTTCAACTCGCAGAAGTACTACTTCACCATAATTGACGCCCCGGGACACAGGGACTTCGTCAAGAACATGATCACCGGCACGAGCCAGGCGGACGGCGCGGTCATCGTCGTATCGGCGATCGAGGGCCCGCAGGCGCAGACGAAGGAGCACATCTTCCTCGCCAGGACGCTCGGCGTGAAGCAGATCATCATCGACGTCAACAAGATGGACGCCGTGAAGTACGAGCAGGCGAAGTACGAGGAGACCAAGAAGGCCGTCTCCGAGCTGCTGAAGACCGTCGGCTTCAAGCCGGACGAGATACCGTTCATACCCGCGTCCGGGTTCAAGGGCGACAACATCGCGAAGCCCTCGGAGAACATGCCCTGGTACAAGGGCCCGACGATCCTCCAGGCGCTGGACTCACTCAGCCCGCCCGAGCAGATGACGACCAAGCCGCTCAGGCTGCCGGTGCAGGACGTCTACACCATCACCGGTGTCGGCACTGTCCCTGTCGGCAGGGTCGAGACCGGCCTGCTGAAGCCGGACATGAAGATCGTCTTCATGCCCTCGAACAAGGTAGGCGAGGTCAAGTCGATCGAGATGCACCACGAGATGCTGCCCCAGGCTTCGCCCGGGGACAACGTCGGGTTCAACGTCAGGGGCATCGCGAAGAACGACATACGGAGGGGAGACGTCGCCGGACCGGTGGACACTCCGCCAACAGTCGCGAAGTCGTTCGTCGCGCAGATAGCGGTACTCAACCACCCGAGCGTGCTGACGGTCGGCTACACCCCGGTGTTCCACTGCCACACGGCGCAGGTCGCGTGCACGTTCACGGAGCTGCAGAAGAAGCTGGACCCCAAGACCGGCCAGGTCAAGGAGGAGAACCCGCAGTTCCTGAAGACGGGAGACATAGCCTTCGTCAAGATCACGCCGACGAAGCCGCTGGCGATCGAGACGGCCAAGGACTTCCCGCAGCTCGGCAGGTTCGCCGTCAGGGACATGGGCCAGACGGTCGCTGCCGGATCGATCGTGAGCATCGAGAAGAAG
>DUGQ01000178.1 GCA_013331315.1 Thermoplasmata archaeon | reverse complement strand
TAGCCGAGAAGGAGAAGAAGCTGGCCCGCTAGGGTCGCATCGAATCCGCTTTCCGGGTCTGGCCTTACAAAACGCCGTTATCAGTATCGATAATGATAACATTTATTAAGAATGGCGTGCGTTCCAGAGTCATAAGTCTCCCCCCATTTTTCTTTTCGACTGGGGAGGGCGTCATGCAGCTGATGACACCGGAGCCGCCCGTTCCCTGTCGACTTCTTTTCCCCACATATAGAGCAGGATACACGACAGGGGCACCGTCATGAGCGCCATCACCATGATGCTGTTGACGAGCCCCCAGGCCTCGGCCATGAAACCGAACGCTATCTCGAACACGACCAGCAAGCAGGTGAAGGTNNGATGTACGCGTTGATTATCGGGCCTTGTATACCTGCGACGAGGTAGATCGGGTACTGCGTCACTATGGCGATGGGGTCTCTCACCAGGAACACGACGAAGAACGACGCGAGTATCGCGGCGTACATGAACACAAGGGAGTTCTTCTCCCCCAGCACCTCCTCTATCCTCCTCGCGGCCCGTATGACGATCGCCGCGACCACGAGGAAGCTCGCGTAGAATATCCCGATCCAGAGGTATCCCAGATCGAGGTCCTCGTACATGTATATCCCCCTGAAGAAGGCCATTATGTACAGCCCTATCTCGACGATTATCTGGAAGAGGATGAGGATCATAATCGCCCTTGAGGTGAGCACCTTCTTGAGACCCACGCCGAAGTGGGCCTTCCACCGGAAGACCTCCTTCCTTTCGATCTTCGGCTCCTTGAGCATGAAGACGGTCAAAGACCCGAACAGCGCGACGAGCGATCCGATTATGAGCGGCAGGTCGACGGACGAGGTGTACTCCACGACCAGTCCGCCGACGGCGCACGCCNNGGACGCGTACATCACCACCGTCGCGGTCAGCATGACGACCGTGAAGTCCCGCTCGCGGTTGAGCTCGATCAGGGTGTCGTACAGGAACGGAGTGTCCCCGCTTATGATGAAGCAAACCCCCACGGCCCACACGATGTTGGACACGACATACTGCCAGAATTCGGCGCTGAGCCCGAAGGTCAGGACGCCGACGGCGAACAACACCTCCCCGATCAGAAGGGCGGCCCTCCTGCCGTACCTGTCCCCCAACAGCCCTGCAGGGATCTGCACGCCGATCATCGTGGCCCAGAAGGCGGCGTCGATGATCGCGATGAGGAAGAGGTCCTCTATGTTCTCGTACGCCCAGAGGGCCCAGAAAGGCATCCACAGGGCGAACGACGTGACCGCCCTGAAGATATAGAACCTTCGGATGCGTCGCTCGCCCTCCACCATGTGGGGCGTATCGCGAAGGAATTATAAGCTTGATTCCAGGCAACTTCCCGAAAGAAGCGTGAAATGGTTTCCGGGCTGCAGGGACGCGTTCAGTCCCTGCAGACCCTCTCTGGCCTGCATCCTAGAGCTTCTTCACGATGCAGTTCATCCCGAACTCCGGGAGCATGTCCACGAACGGCTGGGGCTCGAGCATCTCCGGCGGGAACACGCCCTTCTGGCCGATCTTGCCCTGCGCGAACAATACTGCACCAATCGCCAGCGGGGCGCCGACGGTGTACGCGGTCGCACTGTGCTGGTACTTGTTCCAGCAGTCCTGATGGTTCATGGAGGTGTAGATGTAGTAACGCTCCTCCTTGCCATCCTTGACACCAGTCGTTATCGTGCCGTGCGCGAGGTCTCCCCTCGCCCTGTCTCCAAGGCTCGCCGGGTCTGGCAGGACGGCTGCCACGACGTCCCTCGGGGCCACTTTGGCGCCTTTGACGTCGATCTTCTTGGGGCTGTCGAGCCCGAGCATGCCGATGGTCTTGATCGCGTCGACGTACTCGTCTCCCAGACCTATCTTGAAGTCACAGTACTCGCATCCCTTGCCCAGCACCTCCCCGATGTACGTCGGGAGGGTCTCCTGCTCCTCGTGGTCCACGTTGTATATCGGCAGCTTGCCGACCGGCGCGGGGTACTCGAACATCTCCTTGCCGCTGAACGGCTCGATCTTCCTGTACGCCCCGTCCTTGTAGATCATCGGGGGCATCAGGACTTCCTCTATGAGCGTCTCCGGGGACCACATCGGGGCGAAGTCGTAGCCCTCGACATACCCGTTGTCCCCGTCCCTGACCAGGATGTCCTTGACCCTGTCAAGGCGGTCCGCGCCCATCCTGGCGAAGATATTGACCACGCCGGGGTCGCAGCCCATGCCGAGCATTCCCACGATGCCCGCCTTCTTGTACTCCTCGTCGTACTTCCGCGCCTGGTACTGCATCGGCGGCTCCTTTACTATCTCCCCTGGCTTCTCCTTTGACAGGAATATGTCGCTAGCCATGTCCGCGTAGTTCGCCTTCGCCATCAGACAGGCGTCCATTATCGCGAAGTTGAAGCGTGGAATCACGCAGTTCAGAACCAGATCAACCCCCTTGAACGCCTCCGCCATCTGTTCGACGTTAGAGGCGTCCACCTTCATGGACGATACCTTGTCGTTCGAGATTCGCTTCTCCATCTTCTGAGCCTTGTCGAGATCTATGTCGGCGAGAACGACGCTGTCGTACTCCTCGGTCTTCGCGAGGAGATCCGCCGCGACAGACCCCACAGCTCCTACGCCTAGAACAACCGTCTTCATGCTATTCACATTCGCCTCGGAGGACCGACACTGTCGCGTCCACCGATGGTACCCAGATTGCGGGTTCGTTACTTAAACTTCTCGAACTATTTCGAACGGGGTTTTAAATCTTGCCAATAGGGTGCACGATATTCGAAAGGGGGGACCCCCCGTAAAATTGCGTTCGACAGGGTCTCGCGGGGCCGACGTCAATCCTGTTGGTCCATCTTGGGGACGCTGGGGAACCTTTCCGGCTCCCTGTGCGGGATGAACATGGCCTTCGCGAACTCCGTCTGGAATTCCTTCTCCACCGCCAGCTCCACGTACTCGACCTTCTTCGAGAGCCTGTCCGCGAGCTCCCTGATCCCGGTCGATTTCAGCGCCATCCTAGCTCCGGAGCCCGCGGCGTTGCCGATGAACTTGATGCGTTCAGGCGGAATGTCCGGGTACATACCGATGGTGATGGCGCTCGCGGCGTCCACGTACGTCCCGAAAGCGCCCGCGGCGTAGACACACGCGAGGTCGGAGCACCTGACCCCGAGCTTCCTCATCAGCGTCGACACGCCCGTGAATATCGCGGCCTTCGCGAGTTGTATCTCTTGCACGTCGTTCTGGGTGATCGTGACCTCGCTCCCCTCGTCCCCGGCACGCTTGAGCACGAACTCTAGCTTCCCGTCCGCTCCTCTCCTCNNCCCCCCCCCCCCTTCCCCCGCCGTTCGGCTCGGATATCTTCCCCGAGCTGGAGATGACGCCACTCCTGTACATCTCCGACACGCAGTCCACTATCCCAGAGCCGCATATGCCCCGCGCGGGGGCGTCGTCCACCGTTCTGAGGTGCACGTCCTTGCTCTTGGGGTCTATCCATACTCTCTCTATGGCCCCCGTGGCGGCCCTCATGCCGTGCCTGATGTGGGCCCCCTCGAACGCCGGGCCAGACGCGCACGAGCAGCTCAGCAGCCGCTCCCTGCTTCCTGCGATTATCTCGGTGTTCGTGCCGATGTCTATCATCATCCCGACTTCCTCGTCGTCGTACAAGCCCGACGAGATGAGACCAGCCACCGCGTCCGCACCTACGAACCCAGCGATGTTGGGGAGGGAACTGACCTTGCCGAAGGGGTAGATCTCTATCCCGAGGTGGCCGGGGTCGACTGAGAGCGCGGACCGCACCGCGGGCGCGTAGGGCGCCTGCGCGAGGTGTTGGGGTGGTATGCCGAAGAACATGTGGTGCATGGCCGTGTTGCCGACGACGACGACCTCAAGGACGTCCGAGGGGTCCTTGCCCGCACGCCCGCACGCAGCCCCGATCAGGCCGTTGACCGAGCGCACGACCGCCTCGTTGAGTCTCCTCAGGCCGTCCCCGTCCCTGGCGGCGTACGTGATCCTCGACATCACATCCTCGCCGAACGGTATTTGTGGGTTGGGCTGGCTCTCCGTCTCGAGGACTTCGCCGGAGCTGAGGTCGACCAGGTAGGCCACTATCTTCGTGGTTCCGATGTCGACGGCTACCCCCAGCAGTTCGCTGGTCGTGTCGCCAGGGTCCACCCTTATCAGCTCTCTGTCCCTGAACAACGTGACAGTGGCCTCCCAGGAGTTCTCTCTCACGGCCCTCGGCAGCAACTGGTGCACCCCCTGGGCTATGTTCGCGGTGATGGAGGCCTCCGACTGGAGCACGTCGAGGATTCGGTCATCGTCCGCCCTGATATCGCTCAGAGTCGCCGGAGGTATCTTCAGGAGCACCTTGCCCACCGCGGGGGCGCGTTCCACCTCCGGCTCCACCCCGGCCACGAGGAGCCTGTGATGCCCCCGCCGGCTCATCTCAGGGACGTCGACGACGAGGTCGCCGCCAGACACGACTTTTGCCTCGCAGGCCAGGCGGACACCCATGTCCAGCTCTTCGGTCGTGAGCGCGTCGCGCTCGCTCTGGGTCACAGCTGAGAGCGACTTCTCCCCTTCGACGACGATGACCCTGCACTTGCCGCACTTGCCTGATCCGCCGCAGATAGACTCTACCGACGCGTCCACGTCCATCGCCATGTCCAACAGGGTCGCGCCGACGACGGTAGCCGTCCTCTTGCCGAGCGGTTGAAAGCGCGTCTCCCCCTGAGCCATATGATCCGAATGGGTGAGGAATGCAGGACATGATTATACTTTCCCGTCGGCGGTCGTGGGCTACCAGACGGGCGCGGTTCCTCGCCGTCGAAGGCGGCAAGTTACTTGTATCTCGAACGGGTTGGTCATCGCTCAGCAACGCTTTTATACGACGAGCATCTACTGCACCTTGCTCTTTTCGCGTGAAGGAGCCTGTGAATGATGACGGTGCTCACGCACCTGAAGGAGGTATAGACTTGACGAAAGCAGTGTATGTGAAGTTCGAGATGCCAAAGGAATTGGTCGACAAGGCTTACGATGTCGTTGAGCTCGCAAGGGACGGCGGCAAGGTCAGGAGAGGGACGAACGAGGTCACCAAGCTGGTCGAGCGCGGCGAGGCCGTGTTCGTCGTCATGGCCGAGGATGTCTCCCCGCCGGAGATACTCATGCACATGCCGGCGCTGTGCGAGGAGAAGAACGTCCCGTACGCCTACGTCCCCGCGAAGGCCGAGCTGGGCAACGCGTGCGGCCTCGAGAAGCCGACCGCCGCGGTGGCCGTGCTCGACGCGGCCAAGGGGAAGCCCGCCTTGGACGAGCTCGCGGAGAAGCTGAAGGCGCTCAAGAAGTAGGTGTGACAGATGGCCGAGGACAGCATACCGTCAACAGTCGTCGAGATCATCGGCAGGACAGGAATGACGGGCGAGGCTACTCAGGTGAAGGTCAGGGTCCTTGACGGAAGGGACAAGGGAAGGATCATCACCAGGAACGTCATGGGCCCAATCCGCGTGGGCGACGTGCTGATGCTCAAGGAGNNGAGCCCGGCACGGGCAGGATGTACGTCAAGAAGGACGGCGTGATCTACCAGTTCTGCACTTCGAAGTGCTTCAAGAACCTGGTCGAGCTCAAGCGCGTGCCGAGACGGACCACCTGGACAGGGTGGTACGCCCGTGAGAAGCAGGTCAGGATGAAAGGCGCAGAGCCGGAGCCCAAGCCCAAGAAGGCCCGGAAGGTGCGGAAGCGAGAAGAGGTCGAAGAGGAGAAGCCCTCCGAGGAGGCCGAAGAGGCAGCCGAGGATGGGGCGCCCGAGAAGGAGCCAGAGAGCGACACCGAGGGTGAGACGTGATGATGGAGCGCACGTTCGTCATGGTCAAGCCGGACGGCGTACAGCGAGGTCTGGTAGGCGAGATAGTCTCCCGGTTCGAGTGCCGCGGGTTCAGGATCTGCGGGGCCAAGATGATGAAGATCCCGAGGGAGCTGGCTGAGCGGCATTATGGCGAGCATGAGGGAAAGCCGTTCTACGAGCCCCTGCTGGCGTACATCACCTCG
>DUGQ01000122.1 GCA_013331315.1 Thermoplasmata archaeon | reverse complement strand
GTCCGTCTTTGGGGAACGGGACGTATGACGGGAAAGCCTTCCCGCCGAGGCTGGTGCCCTCCGCGCTCGGCACTATAGCGGCCCTTCCTCCTTCGATGACGGCCGCCGCCGAGTTGCTCGTCCCAAGGTCTATGCCTATGATCTTCTCGTTAGGTTCTGCCATGTGCTATCTCACCTCTTTCTGTCAGTCATCCTCTTCTTCCTGTTTCGTGATTTGATTATCGTCATATTCTGCCGTATGGTCCTTCAACGCTCTGGCGGACACCTTCACCTTCGCCGCACGGACGACCTTGGGGCCAAGCATGTAGCCCTTCTGGAAGACTTCGAGTATGATGCCTTCGTCGACCGAGTCCGTCTCCTCACGCATCATCGCCTCGTGCAGGAAGGGGTCAAACTGTCCATCGGTGCTTATCTCTCTCAGACCTGCCCTTCGAAGCACCTCGATGAATTGCCTTCGGATTCCTTCGAGTCCCTCCTTTGATGACTCTGTCGATGCAAGATCGTCCAAGTCTGCGATACCCTCATCAAGCGTGTCGAGGATAGGCAGGAGGTCCGACACCAGCCCTTCGCTTGCGAGCTGTCCCTTGCTGGCCACCTCGCGCTCCACCCGCTTCTTGTAGTTCTCGAACTCCGCCTGCGTTCGCTTCAGCGTGTCCGTCAGCTCCTCTATACGCTGCTCCTTCGCGGCCAGCTCGTCGAGTGAGCGTCCCTCTTTGTGCTCGTGCTCCGCCTTCGTCTCCGGGGAAAGAGAGTCCTCTGTGTCTTCCGGCATCAGTCGTGGCCTCCAGACCGGGCATCGTTGGGGATGCCCGGGTTGAGTAGTATCATGAGTGAAATTGGGAAAAGGGTTTTCGGAGGGGGTACTCAGTCGAAGCCGCCCTCGTCCATGTCAGGGGCCTTCGGGCCCTTTCCGCCGGAGTCTCCCCTGGACGCGATGACATCATCGATCCTGAGGATCATGACGGCAGCATCAGTCGCGGAGCTTATCCCCTGCTTGCCCACCCTGAGCGGCTCGAGGACCTTCTCCTTCTTCATGTCCGTGACCTTGCCAGTGAACACGTTGATGCCGGCATAGGCCTTCCCTGACTTGTGCGCCTTCCTGAGCTCGATGAGGACATCGATCGGGTCGAGACCAGCGTTCTCCGCGAGCGCGGTCGGCACTACCTCGAGTGCGCTTGCGAACGCGTCGATGGCTATCTGCTCACGCCCTCCGACGGATGCGGCGTAGTCTCTCAGCTTGAGAGCGAGCTCCGTCGCCGTCGAGCCTCCGCCCGTCACGAGCTTTCCGTCCTCGACAGCCACTGCCACGACGCTTATGGCGTCGTTGAGCGACCGGTCGATCTCGTCGATGACATGCTCCGTTCCGCCGCGTATGAGGACTGAGACCGCCTTGGGGTTCTTGCACCCCGTCACGAAGGTCATCCTGTCGTCAGCGATCTTCTTCTCCTCGACCAGCTTGGCCGTCCCGAGGTCCTTCGAGGACAGGTCGTCGAGCTTGGTCACGAGGGTCGCTCCAGTCGCCTTCGCCAGCTTCTCCATGTCGCTCTTCTTGACGCGCCTGACAGCGTAGATGCCTTCCTTGGAAAGGAAGTGCTGGGCAAGGTCGTCGATCCCCTTCTGGCAGAAGAGGACGCTCGCTCCAGACTTCTTGACGATGTCCACCATCTTCCTCAGCATGTTCTCCTCTTCTTCGAGGAAGGCGTGCAGTTGGCTCGGGTCGGTGATCTCTATCTTGGCGTCGATCTCGGTCTTCTTGACCTCGAGCGCGGAGTCGACCAGGGCGATCTTCGCCCCTTCGATGTGCTTCGGCATCGCAGCGTGGACCGCTTCCTTGTCGACGATGATACCCGCGATCATCTGGGTGTCGTCCATCGATCCGCCCTGCTTCTTGACGATCTGTATGTTGTCGTCGTCAACGACCCACTTGCCGTCGTCCTTCTTCTCGGCCACTGCGCTGACTGCGTCAACGGCCACTCCTGCGAGCAACTCCCTGGACGCGGCGACGCTCTTCGAGATCATGGCCGTCTTGGCGATGTCCGCGAGCACGTCCTTGTTCTGAGGCGTCACCTTTATAGCCAGAGTCTCGAGGAGATCCCTGGACTTCTGAGCCGCCATCCGGAATCCGCCGGATATGACGGTCGGGTGTACGTTCTGCTCGATCAGGCCCTCCGCCCTCTTGAGCAGCTCGCCGGCGAGGATGACCGCCGTCGTGGTCCCGTCGCCACATTCATCGTCCTGGGTCTTCGCGACCTCCACGAGCATCTTCGCAGCTGGGTGTTCGACGTCTATCTCCTTCAGGATAGTCACTCCGTCGTTCGTGATTACGACGTCTCCCATGCTGTCTACCAGCATCTTGTCCATTCCTCTGGGTCCCAGAGTGCTTCTCACCGCATCGGCTATCGCTCTAGCCGCAGTGATGTTGTTGAACTGGGCACCTTTTCCTCTCTCTCTCTTCGTTCCTTCTTTCAGTATGAGAACAGGCGTCTGGCCAATCATTTCATACCTCCATTCTAAACCATTATATGCTCCCGGTTTCGGGGCTCCCCTTCCCCGGGCTCAGGCTCGTATATGTTAGAACTTCTATATAAGCGTTGCCAACCGTCCGTCGGGGGGTCTGACATCTGGGCCCCGTCGCGTTCGTCACCTCTGCACGGGCGCGGAACTCAACAACGAGCAGTCATCGAACACCTTTAGTATGCAATCAACCCTCTGCGCCTCCCATCGACATGAAGATAGTTCCCTACGTCACGATAGAGGGCCGGAGCCCCCTGCAGCGCAACCCCGCCAAGAGCATGGCATTTCAGACCGCTTCTAACCTCTCGTCAAACCACGAGAGGCTGTACCTTGCCGACCTCGACGGCATCTTCAAGAATAAGCCGCAGCTCGACATCGCCCAGCGGGTATGCGACGAATTGGCCACCCTCTACGAGGGTGGAATCAGGTACTCGAACAACGTGATTGACATGCTCATAACGGGAGCTGAGAGGGCGGTCGTCGGCACAAGCACGTTGCTCGACTTTTCAGAGCTCAAGGGAGCATTTAAGTTGTCAGAGAACATTACCTTCAAAGTAGACTTCCGGGATGGGATTGTGAGTTTTGACCCCGAAGTAGCGGGCCGGGCCATCTCCGACTTGTTCCGGGATGTCGCAGAGGTCGGAGTAGCCGACGTAATCGTCCCAATCGCGTTGGTGGATGAGGCCAACGTCGCCCGTGAGAAGCACGGTTTCACCCTAGGCGTGATCGCCCCGGGGTCGGAAAGGGGAAGGCTGGAGGGGCTGGGCGTCGACTACATGGTGACTGAGGATCACGGGAGCCTGATGCCAGATGAGTGAGGTGCAGAGGAGCATAGCGGTTCTCTTCCGAAGGAAGGGCAAGGAAGTATTGACGGAGAAGGAGTTCGTTTTCTCAGCGTCCATGGACCTGAGATGGTTCTCGCCCAAGGACGCGCAGAAGCTCCTCGACGTGGGGCTCACAGCCGGTCACCTGAAGAAGGTCAACGGCAACCTGACGCCGACTTTCGATTTCAGTGATGTCGACGTACCGATAGACTACAAGCCGACGACGGAGATGCTGAAGGAGAGCTCGAGGGGTCGCTCCCGCGACCTGTTCTCCGAGATCGTGGAGACAATATCGAAGTCGATGTCCGTGCCGAAGCGCGAGATAGTGTCACGCGTCAACAAGAAGCAGGAGCTGATGGGGATCGACATCGAGCCTGCCGCACTCCTCGTGGCGGGGGACTACGGCGTCGATTTCGACGGCGCCTATATCGAGCGCGCGGCGAGCGAGGTCCTCAGCAGGGACTTCCAACACGGCTGACCCGCGGACCGCGCCCGGTTCACTTCTTCTCCTTCATCCTGATCAGGTCAGCCAGAGTCAACGAGCCAGATCCTGTGGAGGTCGACTTGACCTCGACCTGTGGCGGAGGCCGCTCCTTGAGGACTATTCCCAGCTCCTTCTGAAGCTTCCTGATCAGCTTCTCATCGGGTCTCATGCCTCCGGCCTCGACCTTGCTGAGGATTGTCTGCTTCTCGTTGAGCTTTGCGGCTAGCTCCTTCTGCGTCATCCCCATTCGGGAGCGCGCGTTTCTTATGCGGGCTGCGAAGTCATCGACAAGCTCCTCCTCCCCTCCGTCCGTGTAAACGTCTCGCTGCTTCTTCCTCATCTCTCTGCGTTCGAGACGCTGCTCGATGACCGGCTTGGGACCCGCAGCGGGAGCCTGCCCTTTCTTGGCGTCAGTGCCGAATTTTGCACATTCGGTGCAAACTTCTAGTAGCACGCCCTCGATAATCACCTTCTTGCAGAAGGTGACGTCCTTGCCGCACATCTCGCAGACCATCAAAATCACACTTCTGAACAGAGTCAGCAAAGGATAAATAGAGTATTTAACCTTATATCATTATAAATCTGGACAAGCCGAGACCAGCGCTTTGTGACGGGGTGCACCACATTGGAGACGGAACAACCTTCGGAGCTCTACGACGAGATACAGAGGCGCCTGTCGGTACTTGAGGAAAGGAATCTAGAGCTAGTCGAGGAAGCCCGGAGAGTGGAGGGCGAGAAGCGGTTCGTCGAGGGAGAGCTCATAAGGCTTCAGAAGGAGCTGAAGCGGCTCAAGGCGGAGCTCGAGAGGCTGAAGGCCCCGCCGCTGATAATCGGGCAGATCAAGGACGTCCTGGCCGACGGACGCGTCGTGGTGAAGAGCTCTACAGGCCCTGATTTCGTCGTCAACACCTCGGATTACGTTTCACCGGAGCTGCTCGAGGCGGGCGCGCGTGTTGCCCTCAACAAGCAGACCCTGGCTGTGATGGGAGTCCTGCCACCGTCGTTGGACCCTATCGTGGTCGGAGCGGAGATAATCGAGAAACCCGAGACCGTCTATGATGACATAGGAGGTCTTCAGGAACAGATCGTCGAGATAAGGGAGGC
>DUGQ01000124.1:21254-25365 GCA_013331315.1 Thermoplasmata archaeon | reverse complement strand
CGAGATGTTCAGGTTCACGAACTCGGGGTGCGAGGCGACGATGACCTCGCTCCGAGTCGCGAGGGGGTACACGGGGAAGGAGAAGATAGCCAAGGCCGAGGGGTCATACCACGGCGGCTACGACTACATGATGCAGAGCGTGGACATACCCGCGGACAAGTTCAAGAGGGGAGTCAAGTGTCAGCCTACGGTGCCTTGGGGGAAGGGTCTGCCGAAGTGCATCACTGACCTCGCTGTGGTCTATCCGTTCAACGAATGGGAAGAGACTGAGGACATCATAAGGAAGAACGCGGGCGAACTCGCCGCTGTGATTGTCGAGCCGGTTCACGCGGGCGGCGGATGCGTAACTCCGAGAGGGGACTATCTCAAGCGGCTCAGGAAGCTCACGAAGGAGTTGGGCATCCTGCTGGTCTTCGACGAGGTTCTCACGGGCTTCCGGATCGCCTGGGGCGGCGCTCAGGAGCGCTACGGCGTGAAGCCAGACCTCACATGCATCGCCAAGGTCGCCGGTGGGGGGTACCAGCTGGGCGGCTTCGGCGGAAAGAGGGAGGTGATGGAGGAGATACTGCCCTCCGACGAAGGCAACGTGTACCACGGAGGTACGTATAACGCGCACGCCGTTTCCGTCGCAGCTGGTTACGCTACTCTCCAGGAACTCTCCAAGGCAGGGACGTACTCCAAGTTGGAGAGGAAGAGCGAACTTCTCTTCGACGGAATTCGAGACATCGTGAAGGATCGCGGTGTTGATGCCTGGGTCGAGAGCGTCGGATCCATCGGCGAGGTCTTCTTCACCGACAAGGAGGTTCGTACCTGGAGGGACGAGCAGGAGATCGATGGCGAGAAGTGGAACCGATGGTTCCTCCATGCCTTGTCAGAGGGGGTGTTCTTCGGCGTCCCACACCCAGACGGACACGCCTTCCTGTCGCTGACTCACACGAACGATCTCATCGAGAAGTCTCTGGAAGTCCTGGACGGATCCTTCATGGCCGTAGCTGAATAGCCGAGCCATGTCGCAGCAAAGGTGAGTGGAGGAGTCAATGGGTTCTCGGTCGGCAGTGCCTTGACAAAGGCTAATGTACCGTCGGCCCGGTCATGCATATGCAGAGACCTGTCGTGGCGGTTGACCATGACCACAGAACTGAGGAGATACGACCCGTCGCGTGACTTCATCCGAGTTCGCGATTTCCTGATCAACACCTACGGCGCCTTCGAGAAGCCGTTGAATTGGGGTCTTGAAAGGTGGAGCTACGCTAGGTATTTCACCGCACCGTATCTGTGCAAAAACGAGGAGATAACCCCGGAGAAGAGCGAGAGGGCAATCGGGCTGTGGGAAGGCTGCATCGGCGTCTGGGATGACGACTCGGACGGAATCGTCGGAGTGGTACACACAGAACACCCGTGGCTCGGAGACGCGTTCATACAGAGGCACCCCGACCACCCTCATCTCATGGAGGAGATGCTGGATTTCGCCGAGTCCGAGCTCGTCGACCCAGAGAAGCGGTCGCTCAGACTCTTCGTCTACGAGCACGACGCAGCCCTTCTTTCTCTGGTCAGAGAGCGGGGGTATCGCAAATCCATGGACGCCTCGGATTATGATCAGGAACACGTCATCGGTGAGATTCCAGGGCCGAACTTACCTCATGGGTACACCATCACTTCCATGGCCGAAAGGAATGACCTTGAAGGACGAGGCAGAGCGTTCGGCCTCGGTTTCAATCACCCAGATCCAATTCACTGGGTTCCGGTGCATGTGTACGAGGAGTTGCAGAGAGCCCCTGACTACAGAAGGGATCTGGACTTGTACGCTGTCGACCGGAACGGTGAGATTGCGTCATTCTGCATCGTGTGGTATGACGCTGTGAACCGAGTCGGCAGCCTCGAACCCGTCGGAACAGTTCCTCACTACAGGAAGCAGGGTCTTGCGAGAGAGGTCATATTCGAAGGCCTCAGACGAGCCTCTGCCCTAGGAGCTAGGAAAGTCGTGGTGGGGGGTGGAAACAGATTCTACGAGTCGATTGGATTCAAGAAGACAATCACATGTCACGACTGGGTCAAGGAGTTCTGATGCATCCCTTCACGGAGGCGCGGGGGACATAGGGTTTTGGACCACTGTCTAACGACTGTACCCGATGACTCCTGGGTTCAACAAGGGTCCCGCACAGTGCCAACCTCGCGCTGCGGTCTTGTCTCTCGGCCGCCCGCGTCTATTAGTTGACGGGCACGAAACTCTTATAGCGCGTTCCTGAACTCATTTTCCAGCGGTGGTGGTCGATGGCGACGGGGAACTCCGAAGAGGTCGATATCTCTGACAAAGAGGCCGGGAGAAGCAGGATACACGCAATATGGAGCATCAGCCCGACGGCACCGAAGCA
Source organism: Thermoplasmata archaeon (assembly GCA_013331315.1). Taxonomy (GTDB): domain Archaea; phylum Thermoplasmatota; class Thermoplasmata; order UBA10834; family UBA10834; genus UBA10834; species UBA10834 sp10834u. The sequence goes on along the minus strand of DUGQ01000124.1, from coordinate 22,993 downwards.
GGCGCGGGGTCCACGAGTTGTCAACGTCCTCGCTCTGAGCGGCGTGATTGTTGGTGTTGCGGCTGTCTTCTGTACATGGTTTGAATGGAATTATACCTATGGCACATGGTCAACGTCCCTTTGGGAGTTCCTTACTCATAGATGGTTTGCTGTCGATCCCGCTGAAGTTGGAGGTGTACTCTTCGTATCGGCGACCGTTGCAGCCCTCTTCACTCAGATATCTGGGTCCGTCCAGGTTGCAGGCCTCGCCATGGTATTCAAAGACTTGACAGACCACGCTACGATGGGGATTGGATTCTACATGGGCGTCCTCTCCGCTGCCATTGTTCTGGCGAGCATGGCGTTTCCCGTCGGACCCGGTTTCGAAGCTGGTCCCTACAGCATTCGCAACCGACTTGCCATCTTTGGGCGCAAAGCGTCTCAGCCTGGGAAGCAGAGTCTCAAAGGAAGGCACTCATTGAGAGTGCGACTGGAACGTCTGTTTCGGGCCAATGGGAAATGGGTGTCTCTCCTTGTCGCAGTCTCGGTATGGTCTGTCACGGTCGTGTCCTATGAGAACGACTTCTTCAGGGATGACCCGGTACTGACCCAGGTCGAGGGTGGATTCGTCGCTGATGGCTTCTCATTTGACTCAGTCTTCTTCCCTCTCAGCAAATACAGGCGCCTCTCGCTCGACGATGGGGAGAACAGCGTCAGCTGGAATTTCTCGAGTCTGGAGCTCGTTGCAGGCATGTGGTGCGCGGTGGACATAGGATACAGAAATCTCGGGCCCTTGAACATCTCCCTGACGGTCGTGAATATCAACGGCGACGATTTCTTCGGCCCAGGCGACCAGTTGATAGTCCTTGCGCGAAACGGAACCTCCTTCGAAGAAGACGTCGTCTACTGCGTTTCGCTGAAGGCGGTAATGCCGAACGATGTCATATACTACGATACGAGGTTCTCACCCCTGACCGTCATGATCAGCTTTGTGTTCCATGATGGTGTTCTGGATTCATGGGTGTCTTATAGCTGGTTCAGCACGATGTGAGCTCTTCGGCTGGCGTAGTCAACTCTCGCTAGCACGCTCAGCATACAGGAGGGTGCGGCCGCTCAATGGACGGTGCAGATCAGCCTGGATAATCGGGCCTTCCTTCCTTACTTTTATAAACCGATATGCCTTGGCGCTTCACGAGGCTGGGATTGACAGTGAGTGACCCCAACGCAGTGATTGAGACAGTTGATATCACGAAGCGTTTCAAGGACGTCCTTGCAGTAGACTCGCTGAGCTTGAAGGTTCGGAAGGGCGAGATATTCGGTTTCCTAGGGCCCAACGGTGCGGGCAAGAGCACAACGATCAAGATGGTGATGGGCCTCTTCCACCCGACTTCGGGCTCGGCCTTCATCAACGGCAAGCCGGCTGGCCCGGATTCCGTCGAGCTCCGCCGGGACATCGGGTTCCTGCCGGAGCGTATCTCTTTCTACGACAACCTGACGCCCATTCAGACTCTGAACTTCTACTGCGAACTCCGCGGAGCCGACAAGTCTGTCGTGCCTTCGCTCATCAGAGAGGTGGGCCTGGAGCATGCCGCGAACCGCAAGGTGGGCACCTTCTCCAAGGGGATGGTCCAGCTCCTGGGCGTGGCCCAGGCGATGATAGGGAACCCGTCCATCTACATCATGGACGAGCCGACGGGGGGTCTCGATGCGAGATGGGTGAAATCTGTCAGAGACAAGATTCGGACATTGAACGAGCAGGG
>DUGQ01000124.1:0-21243 GCA_013331315.1 Thermoplasmata archaeon | reverse complement strand
ATAGACAAGGGCAGGCTCGTGGTCGAAGGCACGGTCGAGGACATCAACGACCATCTGAACATATTGCCACGACTATGGATTCAAGCTTCCGGCGTCGACCAGGAGACGGTCTCGGCGATTCGTTCGATCGAGGGTGTTCAGGATGTCTCCGTCGATGATGAGGCATTGACTGTGACTTGCGAGACCGAAGCTAGGATGAATGTCATGGCAGCTCTGCGTGAGAGGAGCGTCGCTGTCAAGGATTTCAAGACAATCGACCCATCGCTCGAGGAGGCCTTTGTCAAACTCCTTACTGGGAAGGAGGGGTCATAGATGCGTATCGCTCTCAGATCAGTCTACACGATCGCGAAGAAGGAGTTCGCGGACAACGTGAGGAATAAGTGGATCCTCTCCTTGGTCGCCATCTTTCTGGTTCTGGCGATCGCATCCTCCTTCGTGGCTGGTCTGGGCAGGGTCGGAGAGATGGATGCCACAGTTGGCTTTCTGATAACCATCTCCAGCATGCTGGTGCCAATAATCTCCATCATGCTAGGATACGCCACCATATCTGGCGAGGCCGAGAGTGGCGCCCTGTCCGTTGTCCTCGCGTGCCCGATCAGACGTATCGAGGTCCTCCTCGGCAAGCTGGTCGGCCTCGGCTCGGTCATATGCCTGTCGATATTCGTCGGCTTCGGAATCTCGGGCATCCTGATCGCTGCATCCACTGGAAGGGCGGAGTGGAGCGGGTACATCGGTTTCATATTGCTCACCATGCTCCTCGGGATGCTCTACCTCAGCGTCTCAGTCTGCATCTCATCGATCTTGAAAAGGCGGGTCACCTCCCTCGGAGCGGGCGTCATCGTATTCTTCTGGGGTGCGATATGCGGCTTCATATGGATAGGCCTGTACGCGGCGACTGGTGGCAATGCCGGGGCATTCTTGGCTGGAGAAACTTCCGACCTCCCTGATTGGTTCTGGATCGAGGTGTTCCTGAGCCCCCAGGACGGGAGCGGTACCGCCGCGATGCTCGCGTTCGGAGAGACGGAAATCTTGGGATATAGCGTGAGCCTCCCGTCATGGGTGAACCTCGGCACGCTCGTCCTCGCTCATCTGATATGGACATTGGTGCCAATCGCGCTAGCCTACGTGTGGTTCCAGAGGAGAGACGTCTGAAGGGCACAGTGGCTTACCTTATAGCCAGTCTATCGTTCGCCCCTATGTGAGAATGAGAGTGGGGGCAGAGGGATTTGAACCCCCATCGACGGGTTTCCACCACGTGGAGAGCGACTCCACGCGTTCAGACATGGGTCATCGCTCCAGTTACTCATCACTGGTCAGCAAACCCAACGGAAATCATCCCCATAACTGGAGCCCGTTAGGATACCAGACTACCCCATACCCCCGAGAGTTGGAAGGCCGCGGCGGAGTCCCTACTTCTTCCTCAGCTTCTGAGCTCTCTTGCGCCTTCTCATCTTCTTCTTGCGCCACTTCCAGCGCTGCTTCCCGCGCTTCTTCCACGCTCGAGAACTTCTCTTCATGCGTCAGACTCCTTTGCGACTGTTTGGCGGTACATCGCTTCCTTTTTATATGCCTTTTGATGGGGCGCAGCGGGCCGGTCGGGAATTTCGGGCGCTTCAGCGCCTTTCGAACCCGAGACCACTGGCTGTCTTCGGTCCCACGAGGGATCGTAGAAGGCCAGTGCTATATCCTGACTAAGCCACCGGCCCATCTGGCCGGATGACACATAAGTCGCCCCCGTATAAAACCTTGGCTCAGCCCGTGGTGCCGTACGAGTCCTGCGAACGCTTTAAGGCCATAATCCGCAATCCACCTTACGTTCACAATGGATGAGGTCGAGATAGTAGAGCTCAAGAAGATGGATCTCAGGGGCGCCGTCATCATAGACGGGTTTCCCAGTGTCGGGCTAGTCAGCTCGATCGTGGCCAACTACCTGATCGCCCTGCTCAAGATGGAGTACATCGCGGTCATGGACTCGAACCTGTTCCCCACGGTCTCCCTCATCCGCAACTCGGAGCCTCTTGGGCCTGCGAGGGTTTACGCGAGGCCCCACCTCAAGGAGGGCGAGCAGCAGGTCGTGGTGTTCTCGACAGAGCTGCAGCCGTCGGCCGCTATGCTGCGCCCCCTTGGAAAGGCAGTCATGAATTTCGCCCAGCAGCAGAAGTGCAGCCTAATCATATCCGCTGGAGGGCTCATAGTCGAGGGCGACGAGCCGCAGGAGGGCGATGAGGAGCAGGGCGAGGTGTCCGTGTACGGCATCGCCAGCACCGAGCGGGCCGAGAGGATGCTCGAGGCGGCGGACGCAAAGTCGTTCACCGAGGGCGTGATCTCGGGCACCGCGGGCGTTCTTCTGAATGAGGGTAGAAGGCGCGGAATGGACGTCATAACGCTACTCGCCGAGGCCCGACCAGACATGGCTGACGCCAGGGCCGCGGCTCTCATACTCACGGCCATCGACCAGATGATAATGCACCTCAGCCTGAACGTCGAGCCTCTGTGCAAGGAGGCCGAGAGGCTGGAGGCGCAGCTGAAGGTTCTGCATAAGGACGCCGAGAAGAAGAGCATGGACGACTCGCCCGCCGTCGCCGGATATTACTAGCCCGATTCAACCCTCCGTCGGGAACATTATTATATCTGCCACTGGATGGCTAGCTGTCGGACGCTCGATGGTTCATTCAGGTTCGGCTGAGAGGAGGCGTTGCTGGCTGGGTAGGTGCATCTGTTGATAGACATATTCTACAACGGGATATTCGGAGGGATAGTCCTGCTGTGGGTCGTCGGCAGCCGTCGAGCCTACATGGGCCGCGTCGTCACCATGCTGAAACGACATCTGCTGGTAGTCTCTGCCATATTCTGGGTCGTGTTCCTCGTCTTCGCGTTCGTCTTCGTGACCAACTTCGACTACTTTGAGAGAATACATGACATCGACGATGCTGTGGAGGGGGCCGTTCAAAGCTACGAGGACGACATCAACCCGTACGAGGAGTATGTCATACCCAGGTTCAAGACGCGATACGTGCCGGGCGTCGACTGGACCCTGGGTCCGTACAACTACCTTCCCGTGGATCTGTTCATCTACGCTGGGTATTACGAGGCCCTCGGATGGATTGGGTCTCCGATGTGGTTCGTGGTCACCAATCTCATATTCTCAGGAATCGCGTTCATAGTCCTGCGCGAGATGCTCAACAGCGCTTGGGTCGTCTACCTTCCTCTTGCAGGGATCGTTATGCTGTTCTACTCGTTCGATAACGCCTCGTTGACTCTGCTCCTGATGGTCCTTTCCATGTACGTATACACCCGCACCCGGTGGCACCCAGGGGCGATCGCGATCATCCTGATGGCACTGGCGACCCTGACGAAGATCTTCGCGGCCATACCACTGGTCATTCTCGTGCTGTTCGAGCTGCAGAGGTCCGTGAGGCTGAGGAACTGGAGGACTGCTGCAGAGACTATCGCAGCAACGGCGATCGGCGCGGCAGTGGCGGTCCTGGTGATGTTGCCATTCGGGATTCAGAACGTCCTCGACTCCGCGGTGTTCTTCCACACTAGCGAGGAGCTCAGGGTGGGCACGTCTGTCGGAGGCACTCTCCTGAGTGAGATTGCCATGGGGAGCGAGTACTATTCCATGATTAGCGGGGCTATCGTCTTCGCGTCACTCATCGTTGGCATGAGGATGAGGAGCCTGAATGACCGCGTGCTTCTGACGACATCATTCTTCCTGCTGGTCTCGGTCAAGAGCAGCCTCGCCCCTCTGATCATCGCCGGCGTGTTCCTCATGCTCCGGCTCAAGGAGCTGTCCGCTGCTCGAGAGGACGGGCAGCAATCAGAACCGTCTCCCCGCGAAGCTACTCCAGAACCCCTCCCCGACTCGACGTGATGGTCGACGGCTGAATTGCTCATTTATGTCCCCGCGTCTTACTAAACAAATATCTATCAATTCAACCATCCACAAAGGAACGCGGAATAAGTTGCAAGAACTTCGAGGTGTTCGTATGTCTGCGAAATATGCTTCAGTGAAGACTGCTGAGATCCCAGGTCCGAAGTCAGCCGAGCTCGGGAAGATGAGAGAGAGATTGATATCCAAGGCCGTCGGAATCGTCGCGCCAGTGTACATCGAGAAGGCTGAGGGCTCCCTCTTGACCGACATCGACGGCAATGTCTTCATCGACATGGGCAGCGGGATAGGCGTCACGAACATAGGCCACAGGCCCGCAGAGGTCGAGCGCGCTATCAAGGAGCAGGCGGGAAGGTTCATTCACACGTGCTATCAGGTCACCCCGTATGAGAGCTATCTCAGGGTAGCGGAGAGGCTGTCGGAGCTCGCCCCTGGCTCTGGTCTCACCAAGAGTGTGCTATTCAATGCCGGTGCCGAGGCGGTCGAGAACTCCGTCAAGATATCCCGGCACTACAACAAGAAGCCAGCGTCTTTCTCCTTCAGCCACGCGTTCCATGGCAGGACCATGATGGCCCTCGCCCTGACCGACAAGGAGATGCCCTACAAGGCAGGATTCGGCCCCCTGCCCGAAACCTACAAGGTGGATTTCGCGTACTGCTACAGGTGTCCGCTGAAGGCCACCTATCCCTCCTGCGGGATCGCATGCGCGGACAAGATAGACGAGATATGGTCGAGCCCTCAGTTCGAGGGCAAGGTCTCCAGTCTCATAGGAGAGCCCATCCCGGGCGAGGGAGGGTTCATAGTCCCTCCGAAGGAGTTCTATCCCAAGGTGTCCGAGATATGCAAGAAGCATGGCGTGGTCTACATCGACGACGAGATACAGACTGGCGCTGGGCGGACCGGCAAGATGTGGTGCGTCGAGCACTGGCCAGGCGCCGAGCCGGACATGCTGGTCAGCGGGAAGGGCATCGGCGGCGGATTCCCGTTGTCCGCGACGACCGGAAGGCCAGAGATCATGGACGCTCCGCAGGTCGGCGGCCTGGGTGGAACCTTCGGGGGCAACCCGATCGCCTGCGCGGCCGCGCTAGCACAGATGGACATCATACAGAAGAGTCTCAGTCGCGTGCCCGAGATCAACTCCTACATGCTCAAGCGGCTCGCGGAGCTGCAGAAGAGCTACCCGATCATAGGCGAGGTGAGAGGCATGGGTGCGATGATGGCGCTGGAACTCGTGAGCGACCCTGAGTCGAAGGAGCCTGCCGCGAAGGAGACCGGCGCTGTGAAGACCGCGGCTCTCAAGCGCGGGCTGCTACTGCTCACATGTGGGACCTACAACAACGTGATACGCATGCACCCTTCCATCCTGATGCCTAGGGACGTTCTCGAGGAATCGATGGATATCTTGGAGGAGAGTTTCAAGGATGTGCTGAAGGGCTAGTCACCGCCCACTTCAGACGCCCCTCTCAACGGCGATCGAATCAGCCCTGGCCAGGTCCTCCTCGTCGTTGATGTTCACTGCGAGCAGCGGATCGTCGAGTCTGACCATCCTCGTCTTAGGGTTCGGTGTCACTATGTTCAGGCCGACCCATACGAGCCTGCTGCCGTCAGGGGCGGTGACGGTCGATCCATCGTAGAGTCCGACCCCATCGTCGGGGACGTTCACGACCGCGGCCACGCTCCCGCCGTCGTAGCCTTCCAGGAGTTTCTCCACGTGCGAGCGCCTTAGGAATGGTACGTCCACGTTCGCCGTGAGGAAGATCTCAGTGTCTTCGAGGATTCTTGTGACGTCCTCGTGGTATCCGTCGCCGGAGGTGTCTACGGTTCTGAGCCCGAGCCTCTCCGCCTCTCTCCTCGTCTCAGGGACGTGCGGGGAGACGGCGATGGCAACGTCGCTTATTCCCTCGACCTGCAAAGCCTCCAAGACTCTGAGGAGAAGAGGCTTGCCGCCCACTTCCAACATCGCCTTCTCGACCTTCGAGCGGAAGCGGCTCGACCTTCCCCCTGCCATTATGACCGCCATCAAACTACAATCACCCATACCACAAGCGCGGATATCCGTCCAATCTCGTTCGCCGCGCCAAAGATATCCCCGGACACGCCTCCGAAATGCTTCCCGGCCATTCCTGTGGCGAGTGCCCCTGCGAAGATACCAGTCAGTGCGATCAGCGCGAAAAAGCCGACCATAGCGAAGCAAGCAATCATTGCAATCGCCAGCGAGCCTAGCAGTCGAGACACGGTCGCCTTCTCCACAAACAACGATCCCATGCCCGCGTGCGAGCTGGGGCCAATGAACATCGAGACGTTCATGGCGAGTTTGCCCGCAACCTCTGACACGACCATCCCAAGAACGAACGGGACCCCTACGAGGTCCGGCCATGGATGGATGGTTCTGTCAGCCTGCGCGCACATGCGCGACGCGAGCGCGAAGTAGGCCACCATCAACAGGACCACGGCAATCACGGCTGCGACGCCGACATGTGGGTCCTTCATTACCTCCCGCTTCCTCTGCGCTGTGCCTTGGGCCATCACGCCATCGGCCATGTCTGCCAACCCTTCGGTGTGCATTATGCCAGTGACCCCGTAGAGGAAGACGACCAGCAGAGCCCCTGAGAGGAGCGCCTCCTTGTCTCCCAGGACGAAATCAAGCAGCAAGATCGCGAGTGCCGCGAGCAGGCCCACGATCAGACCAACCAGCGGGAACAGCAACTGCTGGGACGCCGCTGCCTCGAGGTCAAGACGTCTTCTCGTCAGCCGGATTCGGGTGAGGAGGCCCAGGAGTTCCAGAGTCATTCTATCACTCGAACAACCGTGTCATGGACGCCGCCACGAGGGCTCCGACCGCGTCGTCCATGAATGGGGGCAATACACCAATAATGCCCGGCTTCTCACGGTCGTATCTCACGAAGTTGAACAGCCCTTTCTTCCCTGCGATGTACTCCGCTATCGACATGCCTATCAGCTCGTCTGCGACGAGGAAGGCCGGGTCTTCAACTGGTACAGTGACATTCTCCTTGTCTGACTGAATCAACGCGTCCAAATGGGACGCGGCTGCTATCAGCAGAGCCACGTTGGGATCTCCCATGTTCGACACCAAGATGGCTTTCAGTCGTTCTCTCTTGTCCGCAAGTTCCTGTGCGCTAGCATCTCCGGCATAGAGCGCGAACCCCGCCTCGACAAGACTGTCGAGGTCAGCCCCGTGCCGTGCTAGTATCTCGAGCGCATTCTCCATGATCGCCCGCCCCCGTGGCGGCGAAAGTGTTAAATGTACTTTCAATATTTCAAGTTTGCTTTAGTGAGAGCATGAGAACGATAGGAGAACTCGTCAGAAGTGTGAGGCCGTTGGACACCGAGGCCATGTCCAGAGCCAGGGTCAGGCAGGACTCTCTGACGAAACCCAGGGGAAGTCTCGGAAAGCTGGAGGACCTGTCCGTAAGGTTGGCCGGAGTCCTTAGAACGGACACTCCCTCCCTCGGTGGGAAGGTGGTGTTCACGATGGCTGCCGATCACGGGGTCACCGAAGAAGGCGTCAGTGCCTATCCTCAAGAGGTGACGAGACAGATGGTCCTCAACTTCGCAAACGGGGGAGCCGCGATAAACGTCCTCGCCAGAAGCGCTGGCGCCGAGGTCCGCGTGGTCGACATGGGGGTTGCTGCGGATTCCATATGGCCCGAATGTATCCTGAATCGGAAGATCGCCAAAGGGACCCGCAACATGTGCAAGGGACCTGCCATGTCGTTGGACGAAGCAACGAGAGCGGTCCTGACAGGCGCGGAACTGGTCACTGAAGCCGTGTCAGGCGGCTCGAAGGCCATCGCCGTGGGTGACATGGGGATAGGCAACACGACGGCCGCGAGCGCCATCACGGCGGCTATCACAGGAAGCCCAGTTCTGGACGTCACTGGCAGGGGCACTGGGGTGGACGACAGGTCGTTGTCTCTGAAGGTCAGGGCGATAGAGCGCGCACTGAACGTCAACTCGCCAGACCCGGAAGATGGTCTGGATGTTCTCGCCAAAGTAGGAGGATTCGAGATCGGGGGCATCGCGGGTGCCGTCCTTGGCGCCGCTTCCGCAGGAGTCCCGGTCTTCATCGATGGATTCGTTTCAAGCTCCGCGGCGCTACTGGCGACCGCCATGGAGCCGAAGTGTGGGGACTACATTGTTGCCTCCCACCTCTCGGTGGAGCCAGGCCACAATGCGGTTCTTGAACACATGGAGCTAGAACCGTTGCTCGACCTGGACATGCGTCTGGGAGAAGGGACTGGCGCCGTTCTGGCCTTCATGCTCGCGGACTGTGCCTGCAGAGTCCTGAACGAGATGGCGACATTCGACGGTGCTGGCGTATCGAAATCGGACAAGGTGATTTGATGGAGAGTGGAGATAGGAACAAGGGATACTTGGTGTGGATAGTACTTGCGGTGGCGCTGTCGTCCGTGATAGCGTTCACTGGCGGTTACTACGCCGGTGTGCTGATGACCGATGATGGCGAGCCTGGAACAGGAGATGACGATTCGATTCTACTCGTCGATGACTACGGCAGGATTGTCGAGCTTGAGCATGTGCCAGAGCGCATAGTGTCCGCCGCTCCCACGCCGACTGAGATGTTGTTCGCTGTCGGCGCCGGGGACCTAGTGGTCGGGGTCGACGACTACAGCGACTACCCCGCGGAGGTCGCGAATCTGACGAAGGTGGGGTCGTACACCCTGAACACGGAGGTGATCGTCGGTCTGCAGCCGGATCTTGTCGTCTCGAGCGACCTCGTTCCTCTCTCCCAGCTGGAGCTTCTGGAGGACCAAGGTATTCCCTATGTCATCCTCGCGACCAGAACGCTCGAGGATGTGATGAAGGACATCAGGCTGGTGGGCATCCTCACCGGACATGTCGAGGAGGCCAACACCTTGGCGGACCAGCTTGAGGACAGGATAGATGCCGTGACGGAGAAGACTCAGGCGGTGGATCTTGTAAAACCACGCGTGTATCTCGAGTACTACCCATATTGGACATACGGCCCCGGCTCATTTGGTCATGACCTCATCGAGCTGGCGGGCGGGATCAACATCGCGGAGAACACCTCAACTGAGTATCCGATGTTGACGAGCGAGTTCGTCATCGCCCAGGATCCGGAAGTCATTGTCTACACCGTGGGATACATGACGACCACGACGGCCGAGGAGATCTCCTCTCGCCCTGGCTGGGACGTCATAACCGCGGTGTCCGAAGGCAACATCTACTCGATGGATGACAACCTGACGAGCAGGTACGGACCCCGAATAGTGGACGGCTTGGAGATGCTCGCGGAGCTGCTCCATCCCGACCTGTTCGAGTGAGACGGCTCATGCCTCTCAGGAACGCCGGGTCATCGGACGACCGAGGATCAGGGTCGAAGGACGTGCCCTTCTTCAGACGATACCCTCTCCTCTTCATCGTCGTCCTGGTGCTCCTGTTGCTCGCCTCCGTCCTGATCGCGGTGCTCGTGGGCACTCTTGGCCCGATAGGGCCTGGCAACCCTGACAGGATCTCCTTCGGCGACGCGATCGACGCCATCCTGAAGATCGATGGCGACTATCCGTCGTACTACACCTCCGTGTTCTGGGATGTCAGGATACCGCGTGTGCTGCTCGCCGGCCTTGTGGGCGCATCGCTCGCGTGCGCCGGAACCGCGATGCAGGCGATATTCAGGAACCCGATGGCCGACCCGTTCATCATCGGAGTCTCGTCAGGAGCCGCGGTGGGCGCGGCATCAGCCGGTCTCATAGGCCTCACGGTGGTCGTCGGCGCCTTCACGGCTCCAATGCTGGCGTTCGCGTCCGCGCTCGTGACCGTGTTGGTCGTGTACAAGATGGGCACAGTCAGGGGAAGGGTCTACGTCGACACCCTGCTTCTTTCGGGAGTTGCCATCGCGGCGTTCCTTGGCGCGGTCGTTTCTTTCCTGATATACTTCGCGAGGGAGGACTACCATCAACTCATACCTTGGCTGCTCGGGTCTCTCGCGGTCGCGAAATGGAGCTATGTCGGCATACTGGCAATCCCCATAGGCGTCGGCACCGTTGTCGTCTTCCTGTTCGGTCGCGAGTTGAACGCCCTCCTGCTCGGAGAGGAGACCGCGCACAACCTTGGCGCGGATCCCGAGTTTCTCAAGAAACTGATGCTGACGATAGCCGCGCTTGTCACTGCGGGCGCAGTGGCCTTCACCGGGATCATAGGCTTCGTTGGGCTGATAGTCCCACACATGATGCGAATACTGGTCGGCGCCGATCACAGGGTCTTGGTCCCGGCCTCTACCCTTTTCGGGGCCAGCTTCCTCATATGGGCCGACGCGATATCCAGGACCATCGTTCCCGGTCAGGAGCTGCCAGTAGGTATCATAACCGCGCTCTGCGGGGGGCCGTTCTTCCTCTACCTGCTCCGCAGGAATCGTACTTCGGGGTTGATGTCGTGAGGATCGAGGTCAGTGACCTGTCGTTCTCCTTCGGAACTTCCAAGGTGCTGAAGAACGTCTCGCTCTCAGTCGGTGATGGTGAGTTCTTGGGGCTCATGGGCCCGAACGGTTCCGGAAAGACCACTCTCCTTCGCTGCCTCACGAGGTATCTCCCAGCGGACCCGAAAGCCATTCTCGTGGACATGAAGCCACTTCACGTCATGTCAGACCGTGAGGTCGCCACCAAGTTCGCTGTCGTCCCCCAGAGCTCGTCGACGGACTTTCCGTTCACAGTCAAGGATATCGTGATGATGGGGAGAATTCCACACGCGCACAGCAGACTCACTGGCGCAAGCCAAAGGGATATCGGGCTCGTCGAGGAGGCGATGTCGGCGTCCGGTTGTCTGCATCTCGCGGAAAGGCCTTTCTCTGAGTTGAGCGGGGGAGAACGCCAGCGCGTAGTCATCGCGAGAGCGCTGGCACAGGAGCCGAAGGCCCTGCTGTTGGATGAGCCGACGGTCTATCTGGACATAAGCGGGCAGCTCGAGATGATGGACCTCGTCAGGCGGTTGAACCGCGAGCGTTCCTTGACGATCATCGCAGTCCTGCACGACATCAACCTCGCCGCGAGGTACTGTGACAGGATAGCGCTTCTTAGTCAGGGGCGGCTCGAGGCCGTCGGCGCGCCTGACGAAGTCCTCAATCCCGAGACGATACAGTCCGTGTACGGAGTGGAGGTCGCGGTGAGAAAGGACCCATTCACTCACGGCATCTACGTGATGCCCCGGGCGGTGGGCGCGCCCGCTCGCAAGAACGGCGAAAGGGTGCATATCCTGTGCGGCGGCGGTTCAGGAGGCCCGTTAATGCGCCAGCTCGCGGAGCAGGGCTTCTCATTGTCCGCTGGTGTATTGAACGTCCTTGATTCCGACTACGAATGCGCCTTGGACCTGCACATCCCCGTGGTCGCCGAGGTCCCGTTCTCCCAGATCAGCGATGAGACGCACGAGGAGAACCTGCGCAGGGTCGACGCTTCGAAGTCAGTGGTGGTATCGAGGTTCCCCGTGGGACCTGGCAACTTCAAGAACCTCGAGGCCGCCCAGTATGCGCTCGACCTTGGAAAGAGGGTATACGTGCTCTCTTCACGGGGTCTCCCTTCCATAGACTTCATAGGCGGCCGAGCCGATTCGTACATCGCCGGACTCATAGCCGGAGGGGCAAAAGAGGTACAGACCGTGGACGAACTGGTGAGGATTATGACTGTCGACTCGGGGGTGAGGGGTTGAGAACGGAACCTCTGCGCGATCTCAGAAGGAACACCGAACTCCTCATCCTGGTCCGTCTGGTCGAGGACCCCTCCGTCAAGATGCGGGATGTCGCATCCGAGCTGGATATAACCGTACAGGCGGTGAGTCAGTATCTGTCCTCTATGCGCAAGGAGGGACTCGTCAGGGAGCAGAAGGGCAGGCCCAAGCCCACTCGGAAGGGCATGCAGATTCTGCAGGAGCATTTCACGGCTTTGAAGGGCGAGGTCGACGCGATCCTCAGAAGAATCATGGTCGTTGACACATGTGTCGCCATAGCAGGCAAGGGAATATCGAAGGGCGACAAAGTAGGTCTCGTGATGGAAGACGGCATGCTCATGGCCTATCCTGGAGAGAAGTCCAACTCCAAGGGCGTCTCTCTCGAGGCAGCCTCGGCCGGGGACGATGTGCTGATAGGCAAACTCGAAGGGATAGTCGACATGAGATTGGGTGAGTTGCTCATTGTGGAGGCTCCATCGGAGAGGGACGGTGGCTCTAAGAATGCGGACATAGAGAAGGTCAGGCTTCAGATCGAGAGCCTCTCACCAGGGCTGATCGTCGCGGGGGACCTTGTTGGATCGGCTCTATTGGCGAAATCGACCCCTGAGTTCTTCAGCATCCACGCGCCGGTGGAATCGGCGATGAGCGCGTTGACCAGAGGAGTTGACGTCGTGTTCTGCGGCACCCGGGAGTCGGCCGACGGCATGATCCAGGCCGCTGAGTCGCTCAAGAGGGAGACCGGGTACTCGGTCCGATGGACCTCTGTCAAGGCATAGCCGTGCGTCACTTCCTGACCGTCAGGCGATTTTATAGTTCTCCGCCTCCTATTCAATACGGTGAGTTCGTGGAGGTCGCGGAGGCAATCGACAGGAGAAGAGCGCTGAGAATGTTGGACTCTCGTCCGGTCGAGGGCGAGAAGGTCAGGGCACTCGCGGAAGCTGTGAGACTATCGGCTTCCTGCTTCAACAACCAGCCTTGGCGCCTCGTGTTCTGCTCCGGAGAGGAAGTCCTTGGCGCCGTACGCGGTGCTCTGCCTAGAGGGAATGCGTGGGCGATCCGTGCCCCGCTTGTGATAGCGGTCTCCGCGAAGTCTGGGGACGACTGCCAATTGAGCGAGGGCCGGAACTACTATCTGTTCGACTGTGGCTTGGCCGTAGGTCAGATGTTGTTGCGCGCGACGGAGATGGGGCTCATAGCGCATCCGATTGCGGGGTTCGACCCGGTCAAGGTCAAGGCGGCTCTTGGGATTCCTGAGGACCACNNTCGCCCTCGTGATATGCGGGTATCACGGGAGCAACGACGCTCTTCTCTCCGAGAAGCAGAAGGTCGCGGAAGCCTCCCGCCCCGACAGGAAGCCGCCATCAGAGAACATCTTCTCCGATGTTTGGGGCCGCCCCATGTAGGCCGGAGGACCTCTCGTTCCTCCTCCGTCGAGAAGACATATATCTTGCTTCGGTCCATCAGGAGCCCGTCAGCGGTGCTCCCATGATAAGGTACTATGTCTCGGAGAACGGGGTCCTGAAGGAGGTCGATGCGAGCCGCATTAAGGACGCCGTCTGGGTCGACCTTGTCGCTCCTGATCCAGACGAGGCGGAGATGCTGAGCAAGGAGTTCGAGATCGACCTTCAGGATATCGCTGACTGTCTCGACCCGAACGAGCGGTCCAGGGTGGAGATCGCTGAGGAGTACGACCTGGTCGTACTCCGGAATATACTCACCGATGGTTCCGACGAGGACAAGATCCTCACGATTCCGATAGGGATCATCCTGACTTCGCAGAACGTCATCACGATCCGGATCGGCGCGACCTTCGCGGGCAGCGAGGTCACTGCCGACCTCAAACGACGGCCGCCGCTGGACACGAAGGAGGACGTCTTCGTCGCCGTCATTCGTCGGGTGATAAGAGACATGGAGCACAGGATACGCCCTGTCGAGCGGAGGATAGCTCATATCCAGGAGACCATACTGACAGCGCGAAGGCGCGACGTCGCCCAGGGGGCCTTCGCCCTCAGCAACAGCATGATACTCCTGAACACCGCGCTCCTCTCGGATCTCAACGCGATATCCATGCTTCCAAAGGTCAGGAACCTCCAGATGATGAAGGAGAAGATAGACATCATGGAGGACATAGAGAACGACGTCGCCCAACTCTACGAGATGACGACGATCTACCGTGAGATAATGTCGAACATCCTGAACGCATACGAATTCGCCGAGTCAAACCAGTTGTCGACCATCATGAAGACGCTGACGACAATCAGCCTCATCCTCATTCTCCCTACCCTCTTGGCGAGCCTGTACGGCATGAACGTCTCGCTGCCGTTCGAGGGGGACCCCAACGCCTTCTGGATCGTGATCGGCCTATCCGCAGTGGCTGTCGCGGGTCTATGGATAGTCTTCAGGCTCAAGCATATCCTCTGAGCGCCGCGGGACGCTCCCTCGGCGCATATTCCGCTGTTGACGAGTGGAAAACGAGGCCTAGTTTGGTGGGGTGCCAGTAACCGGTTTCTGGGTAGCACTACTACTTATAGGCCTGCAAGTCCTATATGGAGCCGATCGCCAATGATACACGTGGTCGACGTAGCGCTGGGAGTGCTACTGGGGGTCTCGTCTTTCCTGCTCGCACTTGCACTGGTTTCGCAGAGACGTAGCGGGCTGTTGTCTCTTCTTCTCGTTAGCGTCGGGCTCTCGGTGCACATCGCCTTCACGGTGACAATCCTCGCTATGGGCCACTACTCTGAGATGCTCTCGGACATAGACGGCTATCTTCTTCTGGCGTTGGACTTCCTGGTGCTACTGGCTGCCCTTCTGATCGGGCTCGTTGGAGGTAAGGCGATTGCAGGACCCTCTTGATCTGGAGAACAGGAAGAGGATCTACGAGTGCATCAGGCAGAGCCCTGGACTCCATTTCAGGGAGATCCAGAGAAGGACGAGCCTCCCGATCGGCGTGCTGGAGTATCACCTGAACTACTTGGTCCAGAAGCAGCTCTTATCGCTGGAGAAGCAGGAGAACTTCTCGAGGTACTATCCCGGAGGTCAGCTGAGCGGCGACAAGCAGCGAATACTGTCCGCCCTGAGACAGGAGATACCGAGGGGTATCATGCTATTCCTTCTCAAGAACCCTGGGGCGACCCACGGGGAGCTTCTCTCCAACTTCACGGTGTCCGGGGGTACTCTCTCGTACCACATCAAGAAGCTCACCACGAAGGGCGTGGTCAGGGTGGAGAAGAAGGGCAGGGAATCCCATCTCACAGTTGTAGATCCAGACAAGGTTGCGGACCTTCTGATCGTCTACAGGAGGACCTTCTTCGACCGCCTGGTAGACGAGTTCGTCGCAAGATACGTGGAGAAGACCTAGCGTGGGCCGCTCACTTCTTCTTCCGGTAGTACCTGTTCTTGTCGAGGTTGACCACGTCCGATGGGTCCTCGGATTCGGAGCTGCGGACGATCACATAGGCGCCCACCATACCAACGACCAGCATGCCGATCGCCGCACCTATCAGAACCGACTCTCCAGACGACCCGATGGGAAGTATGTCGCCAGGAACGTCGACTCCGCCGTTCATCCCCGTCCCGAACAGGCCCAGGCTGGGGCCGTGCGTGACGGTCGTGGTAGCGTTGTCGAGCGGCGTGGATAGGTAGACTCTCAACGACTCCCCGTCGGTCCTGTAGAGGGTCGCGATGTCGACGAGTTCATCGTCTTCGCCAGTCCAACCCACCTCAGCCTGTCTGCCCCATCCGAAGAAGCTATCCTCCTGATCTCCCTCGACGAAGGTGAACAGTTGCTTGAACTCGCTCCGCGGGACGAACTCATGGACGATCTGCACCTCTCCGTCCGTCTCGTTCTCATAGGGGTCGCTCTCGGAGACGCCGTCATCCTGGTATCCGTGGAAAACGTACTGCTCAGGCATGGAGGTCGGCGAGAATGTGTAGTTCTCCATCATCATGAGGCCAATGTCCATGGCGAGGTCTTGCGCGTAGATGTCCTCGTTGATCTCTATCGAAATGTCGAACTTGACCTCTGTCGAGCCATTGACATCATACGCAGGTGAGTCGGAAACGTCTGCGTAGTGGGCGGAGTAGTTGTATGTCGTCACGATGAACCTGACAGTGGCCGTGGCCCAGTCCTCGATGATCTCGATGCCCGGGCTCTGCTCGCCCAAGTCCTTGTCGCCGCCATATGAGGCGACCCTTCGGTTCATGTTGAGTGACGCGGTCATCTCGACGACTACGGATTCCCCTTCCGCGTCCGTCTCGTGATCCACTCCCGTCAGGTACCAGGTCGCGTGCTCGAAAGAAGCCCGGTACGGGACCTCCTCAAGCACCAAGAGCCCGTCCTCCGTCGCGTTGTAACCGAACGCCGATGATATGACCGCTCCGTACCCGATGGCTTCGTCCTGGTCAGGCGGGATGATCATCACGGCTGGAAAGTCCTTGGAGATCGCGACTTCCATGTCAGGTGTGTCGATGACCACTGCTTCCGCAGTTTCAGCATACGTGATAACCTGGTCCTGAGCTANNTTGACCAGGGGCTGACAAGAATCCGGCCAGGAGTGCGATGCTGACCAGTAACACTAGCGCGTTCTGAGCCCTTGGCATGCCTTGTACACAATCACGCTTGTCTTTATTAAGCCATTTGGTACACACGTAGAACTTGAGGAAGGGCGACTCACAATCGCGTTCGCTCCTCCGATAATCGCCGTCAGACATTCCAATTGGCAACAGGTGTCAGTCCGAACGGGCCTCAACACCCGTATTTCGCTGCGCGATCATACTCGTGGAGAGTCAGACGGTTCCTCGGCCTTGAACACTCGTCAGCAGGATGGTATATAACGGAGTTAACCANNCGCTCTGCTCGTCGGCGGTTCCGAAGAACCGTCAATACCCATACCTGTGACCCCTGCCGATAGCGAAGGATACGCCGTGTTCTTCGCTGACAACATGGCATTCGCCCCGCAGTGGCGAACGGGCAATCTGGTGAGGGTTGAAGTGATGATCCTCAAGGCTGAGGACTTCAACGGAGATGGAGTGACGAACGCATCGGACATACCGCTCGACGTCAGCCTTGGCCTGACGCAAGAAGAGCTGATGGCGGACCCCGACCTGATACTCGACACGTACATGGTCTCGGTTCCGGAGATATGGGTGACGATTTCCGGCCCTGGTGGCACGTATGGGTTCTACTCGTACTTCGCCGACGGGACAGCGGACGAATCCGACACGGTCGGGAGGGAGATCAACAAGGCAGGCCATTTGATCTACGGTTTCCTCTGGGACACGACCGGCGTAGACCCTGGAGTTTACAGGATCTCGGTGATGATTCCATCTGAGTATGATGTTGTCATGGCCATTGAGAGCCTGACAGTCGCCGAGGATGCCGAACCGATCGGGTTCGTCGAAGTGCCCGCTGCCGGATCCGACCCAGTATCCGGTACCGGTGGAGTCGTCGACGCCACAAACGAGGCGTACATATACCTGGGTGAGATAATCACGCGAGGTGGAAGCGGCTCCAACGGAGGAGACGGTGGCAACGGCGACGGCGGTAACGGTGACGGCGATGGAGGGAACGGCAACGGCGGCTCCCTCCATGGCCACCGCATCAGCAAGTAGGCATCATCTTCGATCGTAGACATGTGGACGAAACCGCAGGGCAAACTCCCTTCCAAACCCTTTATCCCGGTTCTTTTTGCGTGATGATGCCGACATTGATTCTCGAAAGTCCCCTGGCGAAAAGAATGAAGAGATGCCCGTCATGCTTCTAGGCTAAGCCGACGAGCATCGGAATGGTTTTCAATTCTCTCAGGTCCTCACAAGCTCTCTTCCGGAAGGACCATGAGATCATCGAAGTCAGGGAAAGCCTCCTCGACGATGTCCTCATCCCACGGAAGCGGCGTGTAGATTGGAACCTTGATCATGACCTGTATCGAGATCTGGCTACCCTCTTCGTACTCATAGCCATCAGGCAGCGCGACGGTGACGTTTATGAACGCGTCATCAGTAGCCACCTCGGCCGGTACATATTCCGGGAGTAGGTCATCGCTGCTGTTGACCATGATGTCGTCGTCCGTCATGGACCACGAAACTGCCGGTTCCAGGGCTCCCGAGTACGGTATCGCCAATACGCCAACGATGGCTCCGTCAGGCCCGAAGTACGTCAGATTCCTGAGGTTCACGTTAACCGAGTACACGAACTTGTTGTATTCGGCATTCGACCATTCGCTCGGGGAGTTGAACACCGCAGCCTTGAGTGTGGTCGTCCTCTTCACATCAAACGACACAGACTCGGTCCATTGGTCTTCTGCGTAGTGTACCAAGACTCCGTCCTCGTACACCAGATAGTCATTCTGTGCCTCGATGACGTTCTCCCAGTAGACTGGCTTTCCTAGCTCCTCGCCTGCGATGGCAGGTGCCATGAACGCAGCGCCGCTGACCATTATCGCACATACGGACAGCGTCGCTGCTAGGATCGCAGCCTTCTTCGAAGAGGTCTTCCTGCTCCCCTCCGCGACACGCTTTCCAAGCTCGCTATCAAACTTCCGCTCCATCTTTTCACCCCTCTCTTGTCGGGCGTCAACCCAGAGAACCGTCGGTCTGTCTGGGCCGCCCCTAGATGCCCGCAACTGCGGCGGCGACCAGGAGGAGGTTGGCTGGGCTTCATGCCTCGTCTGTTCGCCTCTAGTTTGCGTCGAAGGCCCAGCCGAGTGCGACATCTATACCTGTTGTGGTACAAGATTCGAAGATTGGAACGAAGTTAAAACCGTTAACCTCAAGGCCAGTTCTTCTCCGCGCTGTGCCATAATGTGGACGTTCTGCATGCTCAAATCTTGTCCCGAGCAAGTTCGTTCAGAGCAGATAGGAGGCTCAGCACCTCGGGCTTGGAGTTGTAGTGGACGAAGGTCGCTCGCACCATGGTCTTCTTCTTATAGAGGGCAGGCACGCGCGAGTAGTAGTCCTCGGCTCCTACCGCGAGTCCGTACTCGTCCCACAGGGCTTTCGAGAGCGTCCGATCGGAGTATCCTCTGAGACAGAAGGCGAACGTCGGGTCTCTTCCTGTATGTCTGTCGACATTCGGAGGGCCGAAGAGCCGCAGCCCCGGGATATCGTTCAAGCCAGGAGTTCTTCCCTTGCCGTGGAGAGCGAGTTCCATCAGCTCTCTCTCGTACCTCTCTATGGTCTTGAATGCCCGCCCCAATCTCAGCTTCCGTTGGCTGCCTGGCTTGGGCGGGTGCTTCGCAGTCGGATTGCCGAGCCAGGAGAGGTAGTCGACCGCTCCAGACATCGCGGCGAACATCGCCTGGTCCCTGGTGCCCAGTTCCCACTTCCCTGGCCCGCGCTTGGGCGACGGGAGCACCTTGTAAGGCGTCAGCCCTTTGATGTGCTCTGGTTTCATGTACATGAAGCTCCCGTGCCTGGAGAACAGTTTGTAGCCTGAGAACACGAGAGAGTCACAGCCTATCTCTCTGACATCCACGAGCTCATGAGGGACGTGATGCACGGCGTCAACGATGTAGAACGCACGCGCGTCTCTCGCAATCTTGCCGACCTCTTTCAGGTCGGTCCTTGACCCGAGGACGTTCGAGGCGGCGGTAACAGTGATCACCTTGGTGTTGCTGTCCACTAGCTCTTGGATTCTGGCCGGGTCAAGCTGGCCTGTCTCCCTGTCGAATTCCGCGAATCTGAGTTCCTTTATCTCCATGTTCGAGCCGAGCTCGACCCATGGGTCGATGTTCGTGTAGTGCTCGTATCCCGTCGTGACCACGTTCTCGCTGCCGTTGAACTCCCTTCCCAGAGCGTAGCTCAGGCTGAAGAGAAGGCTCGTGGCCGACTCCCCAGATATGATGGTGTTTGGCCCTTCAGAGTTCAGGAGGTCAGCGACCGCGCCCCTCCCCTCCAGTATTGTCTCCTCAGCTCCTTCCGATTCCGGGAACAGGTTGCCCACGTTGGCGCTCCAGTCGATCCTGGCTTCGTACTCCGCATCGGCCGCCCGCTCAGTCACGAGCGTACCTGCGCCGTTGTCCAGGAAAGCCCGCTTCCTTCCTGCGGGGTCGGCATCCACTGCAGGGAACTGCCTGCGAATCCTCGTGAGAAGCCTAGAATCGATTCTCATGATATGTTGGTATGGCGACTTAGATGATAAAAACTCACACAGTCGTAGGCGTGGTCGCGAGAAAAATCGAAAGAGTAAGGGGTTTTATGGTGGGCAGGAGAGCCGCCGAACACGAAGGTAACTATGGGGGAGACCTTGTGCATCCCAAAAACGGGGTTACGGCTACTCCTGGCCACTTGCAGACGAATGAGGACCGGGCTCTCCGTACAGATAGTCCCAGTCATAGAGGTACTCATTGCAGGAATCGCAGACCTCTTCGCTGTCGTCCGGCACTTCATCGCCGAGAGCGTCGCTAGGACAGTCCTCGCAGCTTCCGTCCTGGAGCTGCAACTTGTCCTGGATACAGTCGCCGTTCATGTTGCCCACGGCAGCCACGGTGGCAATGCCGCCAACCATCATGGTGGCGCCGAGTGCCAACGCGATCCACATTTTCGCAATCATCTTCCTCATGCCTCTTTGCCGACGGGTGCTCCCGTCTGTGATGCGAGCAAGAAGGGGGTTTTGATAAGTGGTTTGTGGTACAAGAATCAAAGGCTAGCACAATCTTCTATCTATATGGCCAGATAGTGCGAATCCGGGCTCAAAATCAAGTGAGAACGCCAATCCCGAGACTGATTCTCAAGCCGTGAAAAAGATGCCCGAAAAGTGGTTTGTGGAAGAGGTTTCGTGTCTGTTCGGACCCACTGGCGTCACCGACGCTTGCTGCGATCCCCGCTCCAGCCGTCGCCACCGCTGTTGGCGCCACACGTGCCATTGCCGTTGCCGCCATCTCCGTCGTTGCCGCTGTCTCCGCCGTTGCCTCCACCCGATCCTTGCGGAATGAGCTGTCCGAGGTCGATCCACGCGGTCTGTCCCCTGAGCCCACCTACTCCGATGCCGTACACGGCATACTCCTCGGTGTCCTCGAGCACGAGGTCGTGGTACGGATGGTATTCATCCATCAGTGTTCCCTCTTCCGCCTCCGGGTTGTACCAGTTCGCGATGGCATAGTCCACGTCGTACCATGTGTCTATCTTCGGCGTCCATTCGCCGTCTATTTCCTCGACGTGTCCCAGTCTCACCTCTACGGTGTATACGCCGACGTCTAGGCCCGTGGTGTCCCACAGCATCCCGTAGATGAGGTGTCCTGCCTTGTTCACCTCGCGACCAACGCCCCCGTCAATCACCTGGGTCAGCTCCACGGGGTCCCACCCCGCGTCGAACCGCTCCACAAGGTCACCGGTCGTCGAGTTGTACATCGATATCTCGATGTACGATACCGAGACCATCCGGGTCAGGTTGAGTATGGTCGGGTCGTCGAGAATGGCTCTCTGCTGGACCGTGCCGTTCTCGAATAGGCTGGGGTATAGGTCCGTGTCGTTCTTGAGTATCTCCTGCGCGCACGCATAGTCGGTCGTGTTTATGATCATGGTCTCGATGCGCACCAGGTTGTCCAGGCGCCACTGTGGCGCGTAGACCATGTTGTCGGCGAAGTAGACCGCCACCGGGATCAGGTCATCCCCTTCGGGAATCGTTACCACCAGCGGCT
>DUGQ01000006.1 GCA_013331315.1 Thermoplasmata archaeon | reverse complement strand
GAGGTTGCCGGGATGGCTCTCGAGTGTCGACCTGTTGACGGCCATCAACAGTATCGACTGGTTGATGGCGACCTGGTCCCTGAGCGACTGGATGAGTCTCAATACGGTGATGAAGTTGTTGTTCGTTATGAGGTACTCCAACCCGTCCAGCAGGACTATGCCGCCATCCGGCTGTGACAAGAATTGCTCGAGGGATAGGCTGAGCTTCTCCAGGTCCTTCGGGCGGATGGCGTTGTCCCTGCCGACGTTCGACAGCCAGACTATCGGCACGTCCTTGAGGTCGAATTTCGTGCGGATCTTCGCGGGGTAGTTCCGGGTTATGCAGTACCCCTTCATGCCCTTCTTGGGCGTGCTGATGAACAGGTTATAGGACGTCTCGGGCCGGTCCTCCTCGACGAGATACGAGAACGATCTCTCCAGGTCGCGCACGCCCGACGGTCCCGTGGTCGGGCTCGGCGCCGCCTCCCCGGACGCTGCCTGCCCCATCAGATGCTCCAGGAGCGAGCTCGCGAGCGGCTCGGTCATCCCCTGGACCTTGGTCAGGTCTTCCACGGAGGCGCTCTTCACGACCTGGGCGGAGACGAACCCGGCGTCAAGAAGCGCGTCCGCCACCTCGGGTGATATCCCAGGGAACTCGATCAACTTGTCACGGAACGACGCTCCCGCGTCCTCCGTCGGGGGAACCGGTGGCGGTCCCGCTGGTGTCGGGTGGGTCGGCGCTGGGGCGACCTGGGCCTCCGCAGGCGCCTTCGTCTCACCGTGGAGAGAGTCGTATACGCGCTTGGCATCGAGCTTGGTGATCCCATCCACGAGCGAGAGCTCCTCCTGCGTGGCGGCCTTCAGGGCCTCCGGAGTCTTGAACCCCGCTTCGAATATCCTCGCGGCCTTGTCGACGGTTATCTCGGGTATGTCTGTCAGCAGGCTCACACTCTGCTTCATCNNACACGTTCCACTCCACCACGTACTCGCCTTTCGGGTTCTTGACGGTCTCTAGGCGCCTTGCCCGGGTCTCCTTCGAGATGTGACCCTGCCAGGTGTGTATCGCGTTCTCCAGCTTGCCAGAGCACTCTATCTCGACACCTATGAACTCCTCCACGTCCAACCCCATGTCCTTCCTCATCTGTTGGATGCGGCGTATGATCTCCCGGGCGAAGCCCTCCGCCTCGAGCGCGGGCGTCTCCTCGAGGTCGAGGTAGACTATCCCCTCGCTGAACTCCGAGCTTATCACGTCCGGCGGGAGCGTGGATGTGAACGAGACCATGTTCGGGAGGATCTTCACGAGCTGTCCCTCGATGCCAAGGGAGTACTCGCCCTTGTCTATGCCCGCCTTGATGGACTTCGCAGGCCGGTTCTTGAGCAGCACGGCTATCTTGCTCGACCACTGCCGGTAGACCTTGCCGATGGCGTTCGGGTTGGGGACGACGCTGAGTATCATCTCGTCCCACTCCTCGCCTAGAGAGACCATCTGTAGAGATTTGATGTTGTTCTGCGAAAGGAGGGGCTCCTTCAGCTTCTGAATGGCGTCGGACACCTCGTCCGAGTTGACCTTGACCACGATCCTCTTCAGGGGCCACCGGAGGTTCATGTTGGAGTCCTGGCGTATCCTGGCTACCACCTCGGATATCTCCCTCACTATCTCCATGCCCTTCTCGAGGTTCTCGTCCATCCAGCGCGAGTTGTGCTCTGGCCATTCCGCCAGGTGCACGCTCTCCTCGCGCCTGTCGAGGTTGAGGTGCATAGCCTCCGATATGTGGGGTGTGATGGGCGCGAGGAGGATCGAGCAGGTCGATATTGCCTCGTGAAGCACCTTGAAGGCGACGGTCTTGTCGACGTCCTCCCCCTCCTTCCAGAGCCTGTCGCGCACGAGCTTCACATACCAGCGCGAGAGGTCGTCCACGACGAAGGTCTCTATCGCCCTCGCGGCCTTGTGGATCTCGTAGGCCTCCATGGCCTCAGTGACTTCCTTCTTGAGCCTCTCGAGCTTGGAGACCATCCACAGGTCCTCCGCCTTCATCGATTCCATCAGCTGGTCCATCTTCCGACTCATGGGGGCGAACCTGTCGATCGACATGTAGAGAGTGGCGAACTTGTACACGTTCCAGAGGATATTGAGTGTCCTGTTCGCCGCCTTGACCCCGTCCTCCTGGAACAGCACGTCCTCCCACGGGGCGTTGGCTTTGAGCAAGTAGAACCTCAAGGAGTCCGCGCCAAGCGTGTTGATTACGCCGACAGGGTCTATGCCGGTGCTCTGGCTCTTTGANNCATCAGGACGGAGTTGTACGGGGATTTCCCGAAGGCGATCGTGCTCGTGACGAGCTGTGAGTAGAACCAACCCCGGGTCTGGTCGTGCGCCTCCGTGATCCACTCGCTTGGCCACCACCTGTCGAACTCCTTCGTCGACGCGGGATACCCGAGCGACGCCCACGAGCAGACTCCGGCGTCGAACCAGACGTCGAGGACGTCCGGGACCCGCCACATGGTCTGCTGACACTTGTCGCATTTGAAAGTGACCTTGTCAATCCAGGGACGGTGCAGGTCCATCCCCTCGACGTAGCCTTCGCCCTGCTTCAGCTCGTCGACGGAGGATACGATCCGCATGTTGCCGCACGAGCAGTGCCATATCGGTATCGGGGTGCCCCAGTACCTCTGCCTGCTGATGCACCAGTCCCTCGCGTTCGTTA
>DUGQ01000042.1 GCA_013331315.1 Thermoplasmata archaeon | reverse complement strand
CGCCTGCGAGCACTTCGACGTCGTACCCGACATACTCGTGATGGGCAAAGCGCTCGGCGGAGGCGTCCCGCTGGGAGCGATCATAGCCAAGAACGAGATAATGAAGAAGTGGCGTCCCGGCTCTCACTCATCGACATTCGGGGGCAACGCGATAACGATGGCCGCCGGCCTCGCTCACGTGCAGGCGATCGTCGAAGAGAACCTCGCTGACCGGTCGGCGAAGCTCGGAGAGTACATGATGAAGCTACTTCGCGAGATGAGCGAGCGGAGGGAGATAATTGGAGACGTCCGCGGGAAAGGTCTCATGATAGGGGTCGAGCTGGTGAAGAACCAGNNGAGAACCTGGCGGACAGGTCCGCGAAGCTCGGGGAGTACACTATCAAGCTCCTCAGGGAGATGAGCGAGCGCCGGGAGATCATCGGCGATGTCAGGGGCAAGGGCCTCATGATCGGCGTGGAGCTGGTGAAGAACCAGTACACCAAGGAGCCCCACGAGGCGACGACGATCCAGGGCAAGTGCTGGCGTAGTGGAATGATGACCATCACCTCGGGAATATACGGCAACGTCTTCAGGATCGCACCTCCGCTGTGCATATCCAAGGCCCAGGTCGACAAGAGCCTGGAGATATTCGAGGCGGCCCTCAAGGACGAGGAGGAGTTCCTCAAGATAGGCACTTCCTCGCCGCCAGGCTGACGGCGACGGTCTGAGAGCGCATCCTCGGGCGCATGAGAAAGCCATTTGTGCGGCCAGTAACGGCAGTATAAACACGACCAGCCTTGGGGCGTTCCAAGCCGTTCTTCCCGTCTGTCCCCCAAACCCCTTCATTTCCTCCCCCTGTGTATGCTATGATGATGTGGACCCTGAGGGGTCTTCATCTTGTTTAGCCAGACGTCCTTTTCTGCTATCAGTCAACGAGGAATCTACATTGTGTTGTGGGTCACGATTCATCTTGGTGCGTGTTGGAATCGAAACGGAGAGTATAAGTAGCGTGATGTGGGTTATCTGGCTGGGGGAATGGCATGGGGAATTCGCCAGTTAGCAGAATGCTTGTGTTCTTTGTGATTGCCGCGTTCGTAATGACGGGGCCAATCATGTGTGTGAGCAGTGACTGTGTTCAAGAAACGAACGATTCGACTTCAGAGGCTTCTATACTCGAGTCAGTGAGTGAGCAGACTCTGGTGGGCAGAGAGACCGAAGTGGTGCAAGGATATAATGCGTCCGTTCAAGAGCCTGAAGACGAGGCTTGGGTTGAAGGAGGTATTCTCTCAGCACTAGCATCAAGTGGCACTCCTACGTACAAGGAGTTGCGCGTCTGCAATATTATTCTGGCTGTTGACGTGCAAATGAGGAATATGTACGTGGACAGCCACAATCGTGTGTTGACGGCGCTTCATGACATCAATGAGAAGTATTCTGAGCAAGTAGGCATATGGTTCGAAAACGTTGAAGTTATCGACATACCTGCAGATGAATGCACGTCTTGGCTTTCCATGAACCTCCGAAACCAGTTCAGGCAGTATATGATTGACCATCACTATCCAAAGAACTGGGATTGTGCCCACCTCTTCACGGGCAAAGACTTGGATAATGGATTGACTGCTGGTATATCGCACTATCCGGGCACCGGAACCGAGAGATATCTCGATGAGGAACTTCTCGAAGACGAAGATAGGGGGTACACGCTGTCCAACTACGATGGGGACGATTTGCGTAGGAGTCATAGCACGTTTGGACACGAACTCGGCCACGGTTTCAACGCAGACCATGTGTACGCTCACAGGACTGACAACCTGTTCCCAATTGTGAACACGTGCACATGGATGTGGACTCCTTACAGGTATGATGAGTTTGAGCACAGACATGACGAGTTCTCCGTGTGGAATGCGAACCGTATTCGGTCATGGGCAGAGCAGACGCTTGATGAGGCGATTCTCATCAACGATGGACCAACTGATAGCGATTCAAACGGTATCTACACACGCAATTTCAGATTCTATAGCGACACCTTCTGGATGCAGCCGCAGAGTGTCAAAAGGATATCCTTTCAGATACACAACACCAACAGTAATGCGGTCACTTTGAAGTATCTCTTCGTTGGCGGTGAGAACCAAGTCGGAAGTTCGATGGCACTAGGCCTTCAGTCAGATGTCACAATCGCGGGGAACAGCCTCTACGTTTTCACATATGACTGGTATCTAACCAAAGCTGGAACCTATGACCTCTGGCCAGTGTACATGACGAACGACTTCACAAGATTCGAATTTGTTGACCTGAATGTTGTAGCGAATTGCTACTATCTAGAAGCCTTCAGAGAGGGACCCATAGAACATCACACTGTATCTGCGGACGACATGTGCATGTTCTACAAGTGGTACCTCTTCAGCACAAGCGGAATCATGAACGTCGATACTACTGTGTTCGCCTACTTCACTCTCTTCTCCTGTCAGTCTGGAGGTGACTCTTCGTCGCTCCCCGGCAGCGCAGAAGACGAAACCATAGAATACAGCGACATCTTCGTCGCCTGCAGGAACCCAGACGGGGTCAATAAGGACTTTGGTCGCGTTGGGCGTACTACTCTGAGCTATGAAGCTTGGAGCTTTGATGAATTGGACATTCACNNNCAGACTCTACGAGGATTGGGGTATTGGACTGTACATTAGCGAACCGATAGTCGGAGGAGGATGCGTTGCAGCGGGGACGCTAATCACCATGGCGGATGGCTCGAAGAAGGCGGTCGAAGATATCCGCAAGGGTGACTTGGTGGTTGGGTATGATGCTGTGAATTGCACCTATTCAGTGGAAAGAGTGCTTCAGAGTTGGTCGACTTGGGTGAGCCAGATTCTGAACATAAATGATGGTGCACTCAGAGTGACGCTCGTTGACCAGCCTCTTTACGTTACCGATTCAGACGGTTTCGTGAGATGGGTGAAAGACCCTTCCGAAATCCAGGTTGGATGGAAGATATTCAATGGAGAATCCGAAAGCTGGGTGACAGTCGAGTCTCTTGAGGTGGAAACGGAGAGAACTAGAGTGTTCGACTTCCTGACTGACAACTTCCAGACGTATCTGGGAAACTCATTTCTGTTAATGGACAAAGGAAGGAAGTAGACCTGTTATCCTGGGCTCTTGGCGAGCCACGTTTGTCCGATGTCAGCGTAAGCCAGGAATCGCTTCTGAGGTCTCGAAGGCACTAGTCTGCACAGTGCAGCGCCCGACCTCCAACGAAGACGCTCAGCGACCACAATTCCGAAGCTAATGTCATCTTCCTCGCTTCCTCTGAATCAAGGTGAGTGATTGCTCGCATTCCCTGGGTGTCCTATCCCTAGGGTTCCTTACCTGGTGTGTCTCGTTGCTGAGTCTTGCTCATGTTCCACCTGGCTAGGAAAAGTACAATAAGCAACACGGTCAATGTAAGAGCTGGAGCCATAACGTGGGGGTCATTGACTGCCTGCTCGAGCGGGGAGGAAGTCTTGTACAGCAAGTCAGCTAGATGGGGGCCGATTCCGCTATCATCAACTATGAACCAGTCGTTTTCTACTCCGTTGAATCCCACATAGGTCGTCCATTCGAAGTCAATGACCTGGTCTGGTTCATTCTCAAAGGATTGGCTGAATACGTAATCAATCCCAATGCTATGCGTGCCAGGAACTACATGGAGCTTCCACGATATCCACAATCCGGGACCAGCACAAGAATATGCCTCGATTGAATCATCGAGATAAAGGACCATGCTCACAGTCTCAAATTCGTCTAGGTTCTGTATCCTGACAGATATCTCTGAAATGGGCGCAGTAATGACCACAGCTACGAATGCAACAACAAGTAGCATTGCCGCAATCAAGAATGCCAGATAACTCGAAGTTAGACGCATTTCCCCCGGACCGGTGCACATATGTGATTCCGACCCATTTATTCTTTTCTCAGGAATAACGCAAAGGTGACTTCGTCGGAGTCTTCACCCGTGCATAGCCAGACGTCCTTTTTCTGATTTCAGTCAAATCGGATTGACCGGGGGGTTAAGTCTTCTCTTTGCCACACAGCATGACTGATGTGTCAGAGGGGTCTTTTCGGGGCGACAGCATTCACCAATTCTCTGTCCCATGACGATTTCACGGATAATGCCTTCTCTTTCAGTTGGTCGACTTGCTTAAGGAAGGCACCCTTCTCAGGCACAGCTTCAGATTCCACACCAGCACTGTCTACAACTGCCAGTATGTCACTGGATAGTCTGACTAGGAGGTTCTGCTCCTCAACCCCCAGCGCCAACGCTGCCGTTCTGAGGTTCCGGACCGGGCGCGTGAATTGTGTCACTGGTCGGTGAGTGAAAATCTCCTGCCACATTAGGTGTGGATTCAACAGTATTACTTCGCCAGCCGCTTCAATCGCAGAGGCCAACAAGCGAATTCGTGTTTGCGTCAACTGTGCTTGGTCTCTGGCCCTCTCAATGTTGTTCAAATCCCTTGCATGTCTTCCCAACACTAATGTGAAGTACGCTAGTACGAGCGTCGCAAGAACTAGGCCACACGTTGCGGCGAATAGCCCCTCTTCTGGTGTCAGGTCGAACCCCCCTGAAGCACTACCCGATTGTGTCATGAGTATTTATCGATAACAGGGTGTGACACAGCTCCGCTACGTTTCGCCCCAACGGCCTTCTATCAAGAAGGAGGTGCGGTCATCGGAAGTCATCGACACTCACCCAAGTTCTCTGTAATAAGACCGGTCATAACCTTTCGACTTCATGTATCGCCAGGTTCGTCTGAACACCTCATCCCAATCGAGAGCGGCATAGCTGCAGTCATACTGCCTTCTGAGTTTCGAAGCCATGTAGTCTAAGCATTCATGGCCATGCGCGATTCGGACGTAGTCTGTAGCTCTTTCTTTGCTTATGTTGCCGAAGCTACTGAGAAGGTTGTCTGTCATTGACCTAACACCGACGTGAGAATGCCATTCGTCTTCCTCACGATGATTGGGGCCATAGGTTCTGGCATGCCTATCGAGTCTATTATGGACGGTTGTTCCATCTGTATCGTCCATTATGACTCCCTTCTCTCTCAGCATTTCATCAAACGCTAGGTGTTTGCTGCGAGCTGGCATCCATTCCCTCCTTTCCCATATCATATTCTTGGTCTTTATGGCTTCTGCTCGAGGATGTCGAGCCAGAAGTCCTTCTTCGGATGTCAATCAAAGGGGATTGAAACTCGGGAGAATGCGACGAACTCTCTGGCGGTCTATCTTCCCGGCTGCGACAACGTGCGGGCCACGCTGACACCTCCGACTCGAAACTGATGGAGTGCTGCGTGGTCGAGGTGATTGACTATTGCGGGGAACGTCGAGTGTGGTACAACAACTACCCAGGGATATACGAGGCCCATCATTGGATAGTCTTGCTGAAGACAAAGTTCTCGTTTCGGCTTGAGGGTGATATGCGCGCGTTGCTGGAGATACCGTCTCCCATATGGAGCCAAGCGGCGCGCGACTACGACCCTTACGGCGAAAGTCCGGTGCCCCTCGAACTGCTTCCCGGGAGCACCTACACAATCGTCGCCGATGGGAATCGAAGAATCGTGTCCATCGAGGAGGGCGACACTCTGGACAGACACGTATCGAGTGATTGAGAATGAACTGTGAATCCCACGGGGATGTGGAGAGCCTGGTGCGGAGTTGACGGGCTGGTAGTGCATGAAGGTTGACTGCAAACGGGGGCCTCTCCGTGACGAGACATGGGCCTCTATCGATAAGTTGACGGCTGGGGACCGTGATACAGGTCACGGTGGTGAGGATGGGGACAACTCATCACTGGGAATGTGTATCGATGAACCCAAGCATGAACCCCAGCTTGGGGCGGACGGGGAGAGCGACGCTTGCCATGATGCCTTCGGTGATGATTATGAGTTGCCGTTAGAGCTTGAAGGTATCTTGGAACGCTTCAGCCAATCAACACGCATCAGGCTCAAAGCGCAAACTCGGAGGAGCTACTCGATACAGTTCCGACGATTCTGGGCTGAAAAGAGTCTGGATGACACTACGAAGAGGGAGCTTTCCAGAAATGGCCAGGAACTGTTGCTCGAGTTTCTTGAGACTGTGCCGAATCGGAGTTGGCGAACATCGCTATCCGCCCTCGCCAGTGTATGGAAGTATGGGATTGGTCTTCCTTGGCCGATTGACGCTAAGCGAGACCTTCCGAGGCTTCCGAGAGTCGGGCGCCGACCTACACCTTCTGACGCGCTCGTGCGCAAATGGCATGATGCCATTCGCCGGGAACCTGACATATACCTGAAGCTCGAATGGCTCATGTTGGCTCAGCACGGATGGCGGCCACAGCACCTCTGCAAGGTCAAGTGGAAGCATCTTCTGCGCGACGACAACGGCAGACCGTACGCACTGGTTGCCGATGGCTTTGAGGAGAGCTTCAAGACACACGCTTCGATTGCATGTTGGTTGTGCCCCGAGGTGGTGGAGGCATTGGTAGAATGGGAGAAGGAAATCGGAACTGAATTGTTTCTCGAGAACCCAATCCTACCCTTCAGGAACAGGGCAAAGCAGTTGCTATTCAGTCGAGAGCAGTCCACCGATAATGTAAGGGGTCAATGGAAACGGATACAGGTCCGGCATGGTCTTCAACCACTTCTTCCGTGCCAGAAGCGCCACTTTGCGAGCACTGCATGCAGGCGAGCGGACCTCAGCAAACAGAGCACTGCCTATCTGCAGGGGCATGACCCCACTCAAGGCGGAAGCATGCGTGACTGGTATGATGCGCCTGGAGTAGAGGAGGCATTCCGCGAGCAGGCTGAGCGCATACCGAACGGCCCACTAGGTGTCATTGAACCCCCTGAGATTGAGGTAACTGACGACCTGCCGAAGGATGTGAGTGCCATGGTTTCTCAGTTCTTAGATGGCTCGATGGGCACACTCGAGCTGATAGATGCGCTTGAGAAGCACAAGGCTAGCTTTCCGAGGGCTTCCCAACCAGGAGTCGAGCGATAGAGTGTTTATACGGCCAATATTGGGAGTGGAAAGCCATTTATACAGCCAATCCATTTGGCGCGATGATGGCAGAAGGTGATGCATCGGATTTCCAGAGAAAGGCAGCGTTCGCCTTCTTCCTGATGTTGTTCGTCGCCGGGATACTGGTCTACTGGGGCTGGGCGATCATGTACGGGACATGGTACCCGTTCGACAGGGGTAACATCGGGATATACACCATCTACACCCCGTTGATCGCATTCGGCTTGATCGGTATGCTCCTCTTCCGCAGGAAGCGGGTGCCGCAGTAGCCTTGCCGTAGCTGGAGACAGTCCGTTTCTAGAATCGCACGCCTCCCAGCAGCGCATCAACTGGCGGTGCTCACATCGCCCGGGCGATGTACACCGGTGTGCGCGTCGGCTTGCCGCACACGACGCATGTTCCCTCGAAGCCCTCGTCATCGATCGGGGTCCCGATGATGTTCCTGTCGGTGAGGTTCTCGATCTCGTGGCCGCAGTCCTCGCCTCCGCACCATCCAGCCCTTATGAACTTCTCCGGAAGGTCCTTTAGATCGTCGACGGTGACGGTCCGCGAATCCATGATTCCCTGGGCGCTCAGCAGCATGTCGTCCGCGATCGCAGAGAGCATGGACTTGGCCTCGTCCACGACCTTGGTGCGGTCCCTGAGCGTCTTCTCGCCCGTGTCACGCCTGACGAAGGTGACCACACCCTTCTCGATGTCCCTCATGCCGAGCTCCAGCCTCAGAGGCACGCCTTTCAGCTCCCAGTCGTAGTACTTCACGCCGGGCCTGACATCCCGGTCGTCCAGGTGGACGCGCAATCCCGCGGCCCTGAGCTCCTCCCTGAGCTTCTCAGTCTCGGCCGTCACTGCCTCGGCCGCGCCCTTGGCCAGCACTGGGACTATGACGACCTGCACCGTGGCCACCTCGGGCGGCAGGACGATGCCCTTGTCGTCGCCGTGTATGGCCACTATGGCTCCCACCAACCTCTCGCTCATGCCGTAGGTGGTCTGATGGACGTACCTGTGCTCTCCCGAGTCGTCCTCGTACTTGATCTCGTACGGCCTGGAGAAGTTCTCCTTGTACTGATGGATGGAGCCCAGCTGGAGCGTCCTCCCGTTGGGAAGGACCGTGTCGATCCCCACGGTGTAGTCCGCGCCAGGGAACTTGTCCCAGTCGGTCCGCTTGAGCAACTTGTATGGGATGCACCACTTCTTCGCCAGTCTTCCCAGGATCTCGTAGTCCTCCCTTACCTGTCTCTCGGCGTCCTCGAAGTCGGCGTGACAGGTGTGCGACTCGAAGAAATGGATCTCCCTGACTCTGATGAACGCCCTGGTCTGCTTGGTCTCGTACCTGAACGTGTTGACTATCTGGTATGTCTTGAGGGGCAGGTCCGCGTGCGACCTGACCCATAGCGAGAATATCGGATACATGGCCGTCTCGCTGGTCGGCCTCAGGAGCAGCTTGACATCCAGGGGGTTGAGCCCTGCGTGCGTGACCCAGAAGACCTCGGCGTCGAACCCCTTTATGTGCTCCTTCTCCTTCGCGAACTGGTCCTCGGGTATCAGCAGCGGGAAGCAGACCTCGTCATGGTCCGTCGCGTCCAGCTCCTCCCTGATCTGGGTGTCGATGGCCCTCATTATCTTCCAGCCGTAGGGCGTCCAGACGTTCATGCCCTTGATCGGGTAGCGTTTGTCGGTGAGGTTCGCCCTTTCGACTATCTCGTTGTACCACTCGCTGAAGTCCTCTGCCTTCTTCATGTCTGCTCCGAGAATCCAGGAGAGGCTTATGTAGCTTTTGGTTTTGTCTCTAGCCCCGTATGGCCTTGGCCACCTGTGGAGCGACGGTGATGGCGGTCGCGGGGTTCTCGATGGTGTCCGATGAGTAGACGGCGTCGCACGCCTTCCTGAGCCGCGGCACAGCATCTGATGCGAACACGCCGTGAGTGCACACCGCGATGATCGTCGCAGCTCCGTGTGCCCGGAGCTGTTCGGAGGCTTTGACTATCGTGCTACCGGTCGAGATTATGTCGTCAACGATCGCCACCTTCCTCCCTCTCACATCGAGCGACTTCGGGGTCATCTTAACGGTCTCACCGTCCAGCCGTTCCTTGACCAGGAAGTCCGCCTCGCATCCAGCCTCGGTCGCGACCCTCTTGGCGTTCTCCCATCTGCCCTCGTCGGGTGAGAGCACGAGCTCGACCCCCTGCTCCTTCAGGAACCTTCCTACCTCCGGATGCGCGGAGACGTTCTTCGCGGGTATGCCATCGAACCACGAGATCACGCTCGGCGCGTGGACGTCGACGGTGAGGAACTCGTCGGACTGCATCTGGATTGCCCGCGCGATGGCCCTCGCGCTGACAGGTTCCCCCTCCTCGAACTTCTTGTCCTGTCGGGCGTATCCGAAGTAGGGCACGACGGTCGTCACGGAAGAGACATCGAACTCCCTGACCGCGTCCTGCAGGAGAAGCAGCTCCACTATGTTCTTGTCCGGCCAAGTCGTCTGGACGACGACGACCTCTTCTCCGTCGAGGTCGTCCCCTATCCTGACATAGCATTCGTCATCAGGGAACCTCTTGATCTCCACGTCGACGAGGTCCGCCCCTAGGTTCTTCGCCAACTGCTCCGCGAGCATCTTCGATGCTGAGCCTCCGACGATCCGCATTGCTATCGGTCGCGGAGAACGTCATCCCTTCTCATATAACTTCACGCCCGCGCGATACTGGAACATGGTTACGAAAGAATTAATAGAAGAAATCGTCATATTGGGAAATCGAGATGGGATGCACTTGAACGAGAGCACTGACCAGTTGGACCTATCAACGGGCGAGGCCGCCGCTCCGTTCGCGGAGGACGCGCCGGAAGGTCAGAACGACCCTCCCCACAAGTCTCGTGCCCGCCACTCGCGAAAGTCCGACACTGACGACCTGACGCAGGTCGGCGTCATCTACGGCAACGTGGGCACCCTGAAGTTCAACATAGTGGTGACCGCTCCGCTCGAGAAGATGGAGTTCGTGCAGGTGCATCACGACCTTCATGGATTCATCCTCGGGCAGGTGTCCGAGATCGAGAGGCGGACGAATCTCACCACCGACGGCGTCCACGCGATGAAGCACGGCACGCCTGTCGAGATCGAGGAGAAGGAGATCGCGACGGTGTCCGTCGTCGGCTACCGGGACGACAGGAACCTCCTGCAGGCCCCGAGGACGCCCACGCGCGCGGGGGAGAACGTCTATCGCGCGCAAGAGAGCCTGATAAAGAGCGTTGTGGGCATTCAGGAACACACGGACTCCGGCGCGTACATAGGCCTTCTCTCGGGCCACGATATCCGGGTGGAACTCGACATCAATCTCCTCGTCCAGAAGCACGTCTGTATACTCAGCAAGACCGGGGGCGGCAAGTCGTACTGCTCGGGCGCGCTGATCGAGGAGCTCATGAAGCACAACGTCACGGTCTGCGTGCTCGACCCTCATGGGGAGTACTCGACTATGAGGAAGCGCGGCTCGGTCAAGAAGACCAACAGGGACTTCGGCGTCAAGCCCAAGGGCTACGACGACAAGATAGTCGAATTCGCGACGGACACGAACCTGAACAAGCACGCCCACCCTCTGAAGTTCACGCTGCACAACCTGGACGCCAGGGATATCCTGGGGCTCACCAACATCAAGAACGTCAGGTCGTACCTGACGATGCTCAGGAGGGCCGTGGACGCGCTTCGAGACACCAAGGACAACTTCTCGCTGGCGGACATTGTCGCGGTCCTAGAGGCGAACGACGAGCAGTCGAGCGGGGTTCTGATCAGCGAGCTCGAGTACCTGAACGAGACCGAGGTGTTCGCCGAGCAGGGCACCAAGATAGACGAACTGATCCAGAAGGGCAAGGCCACCATAATCAACCTCAGAGGAACGCCCCCGGACATGCAGGAGCTGATCGTGAACCGGATCGGGAACGCGCTGTTCGAGCTCAGGAAGGTCGGGAAGATACCGCCTATGATGCTCGTCGTCGAGGAGGCGCACAACTTCTGCCCCCAGCAGGGGCAGGTGGCATGCTCGAAGGTCTTCAGGACGATCGCGTCCGAGGGCCGCAAGTTCGGTCTGGGGCTGCTCGTCATATCTCAGAGGCCCGCGAAGGTCGACAAGAATGTGCTGAGCCAGTGCAACACACAGATCATTCTCAAGGTCAACAACCCGAACGACCTCAAGGCGATAGCCTCCTCGATAGAGGGACTCACTGAGGGCATGGAGGACGAGATCCAGAGGCTTCCGATTGGCACCGCGGTCATCACCGGAGGAGGCGTCTCGATGCCCCTGTTCGTCGACATACGTCCCAGGGAGTCGCTCCATGGCGGGGAGAGCGTGGAAGTCATCCCGTCGAGAAGGATGTAGCAATGACTAACGGCGGTGGAGAGAAGCTGACGGCGGAGCGGGTTGAGAAGTACATCGCGCTGACGTCCAGCGCTCTGGTCAAGCTACGGATCGCCGCCCCGGAGCGATCTTTCAACCGAAGGCTCGCGGACGATTTCCTCACTATGGCGAGATCGTATTTCGATGACGCCAAGGAGTTCGCCCGGAAGGGCGACATGGTCAACGCGTTCGCGTGCGTGAACTATGCCCACGGTTGGCTGGACAGCGGCGCCCGGATAGGTCTCTTCGATGTCGGCGGTGACGACCAGTTGTTCACTCTGTACGAGTGAATCGCCCGGGTCACAATCCAAGATGACCTCAGAGGAGTCTTGGGCCCACGTTGTCAACGCCGCAGTGTCGGACTTCGCCGAAATCCCGCAGGATCGAGGTCAGCTCCTCCGTCCGACCGATGGCGAACACAGAGTTCCCCAACATGACCATGCTGGTCTTTCCCGCGCGCTCTGACGCGCGCACTGCCTCCAGGACCCGGCCTTGAGCCAAGCCGGTTTCGACGGCGAACTCAGACGAGAGTCGCATCAGGTTTGACAGTGTGGGTTCCGCGAGAAGCCGATCTACCTTTCGGCCACCGCTTCTGTTGATTCGGGCCACTGATTCCGCGTCGTCCAGTATCTGTGACGTCTTCATCGGTGGACCAACGGTCGCCAGGAGGACGTCGGGCTCCTCCTCTATTCTTTGGACTCTCCCGACGGGGGGCAGGCCAGGGATGTCTCTTATCGTGATACCTGCTCTGTGAAGCGCGGGGACGTCGCCGAGGCCTGCCCCGCAATCGAGTTCTGCTCGATGCGCCGCCTCGAAAGCCTTCTGCCTATCGATCCCAAGCAGATTGGCAAGGGCGACGCTCGTCGAGAGGGCGCCAGCGGCGCTCATCCCAAACCCCTGACTCTCTGGGAGCTCCAGGGCCGTCTCGACAGTCACGCGGAGATGTCTGCCAGCGGTAAGGCACTCGACCGCCGACCGAGTCACCTCAGCCTCGCGCGGCTCGCCGTTGATGCTGACTTCCACAGCCCCCTCACTCGCTTGCTCGACGCTGACGTCGGAGATCGCTCCCAGGGTCGTGCACAACCCCGCCCCTCGAGAGCCCGTCGAGAGGAAGCTGTCCGTTCGGTGGACCTCGAAGAACCCGGTCAGGTGGCCGGGGCAGAAAGCTCTCGACCTCATCGGACCATCCTCGCGGCTCTGTCGAGGATTTTGTCTGCGATGCTCGTCTTGTCGCCCTTGACCTCTTCGGCCCTTCCATCGGCGTCGACGATAAGCACGCGCGACCTGCCCACTGCGACATCCTCCATGAGGTTGGCAACGACGAAGGAACACTTCGAGCGCTGGATGAGAGCAACGGATTCGGCGACAAGCCGGTCGTCTCCGACGCGCGACTGCGCCTTGAAGCCGACGACGACCCTGGCCTCTATCTCGCCGATCATCTTGGGGTTTCTGGTCAGCCGGAGTGTCATCTCGGGCTCGGTCGACGGCAGCTTCCCGTCGACCTTCTCCGGCGAGTAGTCTGAGACCGCCGCGGGGAACAGGACGATGTCCCACTGGACCGCATTTCCAGCGACCATCTCACGCAGGTCCTTGGTCGTCTGAAAGCGTCGGGAGGC
The DNA here is from genome assembly GCA_013331315.1 of Thermoplasmata archaeon. Lineage (GTDB taxonomy): Archaea > Thermoplasmatota > Thermoplasmata > UBA10834 > UBA10834 > UBA10834 > UBA10834 sp10834u. The sequence goes on along the minus strand of DUGQ01000042.1, from coordinate 1,997 downwards.
GATGTGTGACGGCGGTGATGCCTGCGCTCTCCCGATCCAGAGTTCGACATCGCCTCCTCGGTCGAATGCCGCTTTGGCTATCTCTGTGCCTGTCTCCCCCGAGCTCCTGTTGGTGATGACCCTGACGTCGTCTATGGGCTCCTCCGTGGCTCCCGCGATGACCAGGACCCGAAGGCCCTTCAGGTCCTGCCTTCCTATGAGGGAGACCACCTGGGCGACGATGCTCTCGATGCCAGGCATCTTGGCTTTAGACTCGTCCATGCGCGACTCGAGAACTGTCACGCCCATGTCTCCTAGCCTCCGCATGTTCTCCATCACGGCGGCGTTCTTGATCATGCTTCCGTGCATCGCTGGGACGATGACCACCGGCATGCCGCTGCCTACGGCTGTCGTGGCGAAGGTGGTGACTGGCGTGTCATCGATGCCGAGGGCCACTTTTGAGAGCGTGTTGGCGGTGCAGGGGGCGATGAGCAGCAGGTCCGCCCTGTCCGGCACATCCCCGCAGAGCGCCACGTGCTGCACCCCGCCGTCGATATCAGTGATCACCTCTCTTCCGGACGCGAACTCGAGCGCGTACGGATGTACGATCTTCTGGGCTTCGCGGGACATCACCACGATGACTTCCGCCCCATGCCTGATCAGTTCCCTGCATAGCCTGACCGACTCGACGGCCGCTATGCTGCCTGTGACCCCGAGGACCACGCGTCTTCCTTTCAGCTTGTCGCTCTTCGAGCCTCTCAGATGGTCTGCTGGATGCATCCGAGCTAGTTCGAGAGTCCTCGAACTATTAAAACTTCCTCTCTCCAAGGATTCGTAGTACCCGTCCCACGACCTCGTCCATAGGTTGCGAGGCGTCGATTTGGACAATGGTCTGGTCGATTCTGGCCAGTCTGAGGTAGTTCTCCTGGACCTCTCTGAGGAAGTCCGCCTTCTCGAATCTGGAGAGCTCCCCCCTGTGCCCTATCCTGCCGAGGGCATCCTCTGGACCGACGGTGAGAAGGAATGTGATGTCCGGATGTATGGATATCCTCGTGTTGGCCTCGAGTAGCCAGTCGAAATGGTCCCCCAGGGCCCTCCGATTGAGATACGCTGTCTGGTATGCCACGGTCGAGTGGTAGTACCTGTCGCACACGACGACCTTGCCGTTGCCCAGGTGCTCCGCGATCTCGAGCGTGTGATTGGCCCGGTCGGCCATGAACAGGAGCGCGTCCAGGTACGGGCTGACCTCTTCGGAGGCCCCCTCCCTGACCGCCCTCCCAAGCCATGAGTCGGTGGGTTCTCGCGTCAGGACGGCCCTGGGGCCGAACCTTTCAGCGACGGCCTTGGAAACGGTGCTCTTGCCGCATCCATCGATCCCTTCTATGACTATGAATCCTGCCATCGGTGTCTGCTGTCATTGGGCTTGTCCGTAGTTAACAGTTTCCGGGAAAGATGCCCATCCGGCCTTCGCCGGCCCGCACGAAAAAGTTGATTATCCCTTCTGCCAGAGTATAAGTAGACTCAAGGCGGTTACATCCCCTCTCAGGTGATACCCTGGTAGTGGCCTATGTACTGATAACGACAGCGACGGGGAAGGAGACCTCCGTGGTAGAGAGCATCAGACACCTACCGGAGCTGTCCGAGGCTCACCAGCTGTTCGGTCAGTACGACATAATCGCGCGCATGGAGACGGACGATTACGACAAGCTGTGCGACGTCGTGCTGAGGAAGATACGAAGCGTCCCAGGCGTCACCGGTTCCAGGACTCTCATATGCGCGAGGTTCAAGCGCGACTGAGAGATGGCGTGACACTCAGCTCCGCCCTTCCAGCTTGCTCCTGTAACCGTTCCAGCTGAGGATCATGTTCTTGGCCGCTTTGACCTCGTCGATCCTTCTCCGGGCCGTGTTTTGGGGTGCGTCCTTCAGTTTCTCCGGGTCTTCGGAGAGTATGTGCCTGCACGCCTCCGCGAACGCGTCCAGCGTATCCTTGGTCTCGGTCTCGGTCGGTTCGATCATCA
>DUGQ01000123.1 GCA_013331315.1 Thermoplasmata archaeon | reverse complement strand
TGAAGGACCTCGAGAGAGGGAAGGCGGAGGACGAGTTCCTCTACCAGAACAGCTTCAGCGTCAACCACAAGTACTACGCGGGCAAGGAGATGCAGGCGTTCGTCATGTCCCACGGGAGGAACATGATGGTGCTGAAGATCGTTGGCTACGCCGAGGATGTCATCAGCTACTACAAGCTCGATGAGGTGACCGCCCACGTGTGGATCGGCCACCAGAGGTACCCGACGAAGGGAAGGGTATGGCATCCGGGCGGGGCGCATCCGTTCGTTGGACTCGACGAGGCGCTCGTCCACAACGGCGACTTCGCCAACTACCACTCAGTCGCCGAGTACCTCGCGCAGAGGAACATAGTGCCATTGTTCCTCACGGACACCGAGGTCTCGGTGCTGCTGTTCGACCTGCTGAGCAGGACCTACGAGTACCCGCTCGAGTACATAATCGAGGCGCTCGCGCCGACCACGGAGCGTGACTTCGAGCTGCTCCCAGACAGCAAGAAGCCGGTCTATCGCGCGATACAGGCGGTGCACATGCACGGCTCGCCCGATGGTCCGTGGTTCTTCATCATAGGCAAGAACAACCACCGCGAGCGCAGGTTCCAGCTCATGGGCATCACGGACACGTCGATGCTGAGGCCGCAGGTGTTCGCCCTCGTCGACGGCGGAGTCCAGATCGGGCTCATAGCGTCGGAGAAGCAGGCGATAGACTCGGCCCTCGACAGCATATCAGAGGAGTTCCCAGAGGTGCCGAAGTACGCGGACAAGTACTGGAACGCGAGAGGCGGCAGCCACAACTTCGGCGGGGCCTTCGTGTTCAGCCTTCACCCGGAGGAGGGCTCGGAGAGCATGAGGCTAATCTCGACTAACAAGTTCGGGACCGCGGTCATTCCACCGTATCGCGGGTGGGACCGCGCGGAGGACCTCGCCCTCGCTAGACCTCCGAGCAAGCCATCTGGCGAGAGCACTTACGCCTCGGACATACTGGACAGGAAGGGCGCCGAACCGTCGTTCAAGGCGTTCGCGAGATCCCTCAAGGACGCCTCCGGAGACGACCTCAACGAGCTCTTCTCGGGGATGACCGTCTTCGCCGGCAAGGGCGACGCGCAGAGGGACGAGATGTTGCAGCTGATCACCCTCGTGCTTGACAGGAGGTACGACACGGGCAGGACGAGACGGAGCAGACTCGTCCAGAAGGCCAACGAGACGCTCAACGCGATAATGAGGGCCGCTCCTCGGATCGAGAGCGGGACCAGGTCCACCCTGCAGCTGCTGGATCTGAAGAACGTCGGCAAACTCAGGGCGCCTGAGACTCCCTACGACAAGCTCGTGATCGACTGCAAGGACTTCCCCATGGAGGGCGAGGACGGCATCTCCTTCGTCATCACGAGAGCGAAGGAGTTGGGCTGGAACCAGGTGATAGTGTTCGCCGCCCACGGGCAGAGGTTCATCGGGTGCGGGCTCGGCCCCCGCTCGAAAGGGTTCAGGATCGACGCGTACGGCAGCCCGGGGGACTATTTGGCGTCAGGGCTGGACGGCGCCGAGATGAGGGTGCACACCAACGGCCAGGACCAGCTCGGGCAGATACTCGCCGCCGGCAAGCTCGTCGTGTACGGGGACGTCGGGCAGACCTTCATGTACGGCGGCAAGGGCGGCGAGGCGTACGTCATGGGCAACGCCGCTGGCCGGCCGCTGATCAACGCGGTCGGCAGGCCGAAGGTCGTCATCAACGGGACTTGCCTCGACTACCTCGCGGAGTCGTTCATGGCGGGCAACCCGCTGTACGGTGGCGGCTTCGCGATAGTCAACGGTGTCGCGTTCGACGGGAACGGGGAGCTCGAGGAGCTGCCCGAACCCTACCCAGGAGGGAACCTGTTCTCCCTCGCCTCAGGAGGGGCGATATACGTCCGAGACCCGCGCAGGCTGGTGGGTGAGGACCAGCTGAACGGCGGCAGGATATCGAAACTTACGCCCGCCGACTGGGAGCTGATACTCCCGTACCTGCGGGAGAACGAGAAGCTGTTCGGCGTATCGGTGAACGACTACCTTCTCAAGGTGGACGGCGTCAAGAAGCACCCGGAGGACGTCTACAGGAAGATCGAGGCCGTGCCGTTGATCACCCTGTCCGGCAAGACGCAGATGCAGGACCTGGGAGAATGAAGTTCGACACCAATCATCCGCCGAGCCCGGAGTTCTGATGGTTTTTCGAGTGAACTCAAGCCTCTTGACAAGAACTTCGGAAAAGCACCTTCTCGTATCCAGACTGTCTGGAATTGCACCCCAGACATCGTACAGTCAGCAAGCTTAAATATGGTCGTAAAGATGCAGCGCCCAGAGACACTGAGATCACCTCTCAGAAGCCCCGTCAAGGTCCTTTCCAGGTACGGGGCGGGATGTGTGCGAACATGTACGAGATAGTCAAGGCGGAGAAGCTCACGCCCGACGTGACGAGACTTGAGATCGCCGCGCCCCACATAGCCAAGAAGGCGAAGGCGGGACAGTTCATCATGTTGACGGTGGACGAGCACGGCGAGAGGATCCCGCTGACCATGGCGGACTTCTCACCGGAGAAGGGAACGATCACGATAGCTGCCCTGGAGATCGGCAAGACCACGAGGCAGCTGGGAACGCTCAAGGCGGGGGACAAGCTGTTCAGCCTCGTCGGCCCGCTCGGCCTCCCGACCGAGCTGGAGGAGTCCGGCACGGTCGTATGCGTCGGGGGCGGGATTGGACTGGCGCTGATGTATCCGGTCGTGCGCGCCATCAAGCAGGCGGGCAACAGGGTCGTGTCCATCAT
>DUGQ01000133.1:287-20119 GCA_013331315.1 Thermoplasmata archaeon | reverse complement strand
TCGTCCACTGTCGAGAGGACTGAGACGCGCAACTCCGAAAGGAGCGCTCCAAGCGCGTCGTATACCGCCGCGTTCCCCGCCTGCTCTCCTCTGCCTTCGGCGGGCCCCTGCACTATCAGTATCGGGTGCAGGTACTGATGTCTCATCTTTCCCAGGCTGGACAGTATGCTGCCCTCGCCCATCTCCTCGATGAACTCCCGGACCGTGCGGATCGTGACCGCCACTCTGTCCGATATCACGATGTCGGCGCATTCGAGATCCTCAGGGACGGGCACAAACCCCGCCCCGACAAGGGCCTCCTCCAGGCTGTGCCCTGAGATCCTGGGCGAGACCCTGATGCGGGCCTCCGAGACGGCCTTCCCGGCGCTGTATTCGGACAGCGACTTCTGCCCTTCCTTCTCGGCCGTCCTCCTGGAGCACTCCTCACGCTCCGTCAGCACCTCGGGGGTCATCATGTCCGCTATCTCCCCCGCTCCAAGCGAGCCCTTGGCGCCTTCCCTNNGCCTCGTCCTTCGTGTCCTTGGTGACCAGCACCACGACGCTCCCCGCCTGTCTCCTGCCGGTCCGTCCCCTCCTCTGGATGGTGCGTATCTCAGATGGCACGGGCTCGTAGAAGACCACCAGGTCCGTGGCGGGGATGTCCAACCCCTCTTCGGCTATCGACGTGGCCACGAGCACGTTGTGCTCCCCCTTCTGGAAGCGCTCGATCACCTCTCTCTGCTCCCTCTGCTTGAGGCCTATGTCCTCTCCCTTGCTCGCCTGCCCTACGAACCTCACGGGCCTCACTCCCTCAACTTCAGCGAGGCGATTCGTGATGAGGTCGCAAGTGTCTCTGTAGTGCGTGAAGACGATGACTCTCGACTCGGGTTTGTCCGCGAACTGTGTCCTGAGCATCGGCAGCAACTTCTCCAGCTTCGGATGCTCGTTCTTCATCGCATACAGGAGGTTCCGCGCCTCCTGGAACCGCGCGTCCTTGACTAGGGTCCGGGAAGCCTTCGAGCGCTTGTTCTCCTCCGCCTGCTTCACCTGCTTGTCTAGGTAGCTCTCGAGAGCCCCGCGACCCTGCGTCTCCGCAAGCTCGATCCCGTGGTTGACCTTCATCGCCAGGGCCTGGACGCTCGCGACGCTGAACAGGTTGAACGACTTCTTGCCGGAATCCAGTTGCGCCCTCACCGTGGCTCCCGCGGTGAGCAGGTCCCGCGTCGTGACAGGTTTCTTCGGGTCCAATAGCCCCGCGGCGCGCAGCTTGGCCACCTGCTCGGCGAGGATCTGTCTGAGCAGGGCGACGATCCTCGGCATGCCCTCCTGCATGCCGACGCTTATGAACTCGGTCTTGACCTGCTGGGTGTAGTCCACGACATCGTCGTCGAGCTCGGACCTGATCTCGACCCAGGTTATACCGAGGTTCTCGCAGACTTCCGCGATCTTGGCGACGTCGGACCCCGGAGATGCGGTCATCCCCAGGGCGAGGCCGCCCCTGTCCCTGAACGCCTTGCCTATCGTGACGTAGGCGTAGTCCCCGACCGCCCTGTGCGCCTCATCGAAGACGATCAGGTCCATCTCCGACACGTCGAGCATCGAGGACTCCAGGTCGTTCGCCACGACCTGAGGCGTGGACACGACGAGCCTACTGGAACTCCAAGTCTCTCTCCGCTCCCCCGGGGGCACCTCGCCCGTGAAGACCGCGGGCTCGTGCCCAACGAGGTAGTCCCTCAGGAACTTGGCGTGCTGCTCCACAAGAGGCTTGGTCGGCGCCATGAACAGCACCTTGCCCGGCTTCGACTTCAGAATCTCGGCGATCACGAATAGCGCTACAACGGTCTTGCCCATCCCCGTGGGCAGGACGACGAGGGTGGGCTCCTCGAGCGCAGCATGAGCGATGTTCGACTGGTATTCTCTGAACTCTATGCTCGAGGGCTTGATAAGCTCGTGCTCGAGGAACACGAACCTCTGACAACCCCTCCAGCTTATGTAACCTTTCCGGAAAGATGTCCGAATCTAGTGGCATCCAGCGCAGGCGCCCGCGCAGCTGTCTCCGGTCGACTTCAACCTGACGACGACTCCCGGTCCCTGGGGAGTGTCGACCGAGTCGATAGTTGCCTCCTTAAGGCTGTCTTCGAGCCCCTTCTCGTAGATCAGGGTTATGCCGTCTTCCTTCAGCTCTAGATCATCGTCCTTCTTCTTGTCGAAAGCCATCATGAAGGCAGGACCCGAACAGGAGTATCCAGCGAACACGATTCTGATGGGGTCGTCTCTCTTCTCTTCGGCGATAATCGACTTGATGGTCTCGCAAGCTTTCGGCGTTATTGTAACCATGGTCCCGTGCCTCTGTTAGTTGTGAGGTCAGAACGGTATTTAAGAGTTTTTGCCTAACACGCCAGTTTCTGACAGCCCTCTACTCAGGAGGGCTGGACCCGGTCGAACCCCGCTCCGCCGACAGGCTTCGTTGCGTCGACCCCCACCTTGGTCGTCGTCTCATCCGCGCTGGGGTCGAGACTGCTGCCCCTGGCGTTCCTGACCACCACCAGGCCTTTGTGTCCCTGGAACCTCGTGGCGACGGCCCATTCCACGGCCCTGTCGTCGTACACGTCGACATCGTCGTCCACGACGGTGACGAGCTTCATCGACGTGTGGGCTCCGAGAGCGGCCATGATGGCGTTCACAGCGTCTCCCTCCTTCTGCTTCGTTATCGAGACGACCCCGTGNNAACCAGCAACAACCCCCCTCGGTCAGTCTGACCCCGTGGACCTCAGGAACGGCGACGCTGACGGCCTTTCTTATCACCGGCTCCCTGGGCAGCCCCATCATGAGGTAGTGCTCGTTTCCACCTGGAAGGATTATCTGGAATATCGCGTCGTCACGGTGGTATACCCTGTCGATCTCCACGACAGGCTGTCTCCTCACCGGGTCCTGCGTCCCGGTTATGTCCACGAAGGGTCCCTCGTCCGTCAACTCCTCGGTGAGTCTCCCCTCCATTATGTACTCCGCGTATGCGGGGACGAGGAGACCGTTCTCGATACGTCGCACTGCCACGGGCTCCCCCAGACACAGTTGCCTGAGCGTGTTGGCGATGGCGAGCTCGTCCTTTCCGAGCTCCACGGTCATCGCGGCGGACAGGAGTATGGAGGGACAGAGGCCGACGGCGACGGCCACTTTGAGCTCCTCCCCCTTGGCCTTCGCCCTTCTGTGCAGGGCGTGGAGATGCCGAGGGACGACCCTTATGGCCAGCCGCCTCTCTCCTATCAGCATCATTCTGTGGAAGGACATGTTCCTGGTGCCTTCGAACTCGGTTATCACCACCCCCGCGGTGATGTATCTCCCACCGTCACCGCGGTAGAATCTCGGGATGGCCGATTCCTTGAGATCGAAATCCTTCAGCACGTTCTCCTCGAAGGGTGCTCGGTCAACCTCTTGAGGAGACGATGGCGAGTCCATCGCCTCCAACATCCTGAGCGAGAGCTCTTCAGGAGAGGTTCCGAGCGCTTCAGCGATTCTACTCCTGTCGGCCCACAGATTACCGACGGCCTTATGGCCGTCGAGGTTCTCGAAGAAGACCGGCTTGTCCCCGGCCTTCAGAAGATGCTTCGTCACTTCCAGATCTCGGGAGACGCGGCCTTTGATCTCCACGGTCCCCTCGAGACCGTCCAGAATCGCCCTTATGGACACGGGATCACCGCTTCTGGATGCCAGAGAGCGTATATCTATCCTTTCGTGTCCCGGCCGGCCTTCCTTCGAACCTCCTTGGCGGCCTCCGGCCAGTCTTCCGTGCTCGTCCCTATCATCGGTAGGCCGTTTGGGAGCATGTTCGCAGGAACTTGTTCAGGACCTCCGAGGGCCGCGCTCACGGCCTTCCGCAGGCAATCCCCTTGCTGGGCCCCTCTGCAGTACTTCCGCAGGAACCCCGCGATCGCGAGTGACTTGTCTTCATCGCTGCAGTATCGCGTGAAGAAACTGCACCGTTCCATGTTAGCGCAATCAGCCATCGTTCTCGCCGTTCATCCGATTGCCCCGCGACGGAATAATCGTTATGCCGTTCTGGAGCGCGTGCCTCATACACTTTTTATAGATACCCAGCCATCGAGAGGTCGTGGACCTCGAGGACATCGTTAGGAAATACGCGCTTCAGAACGCGGTCACCTACGAGGGCAAGGCCAGCACGGGGGCGGTCCTGGGGAAGGTGATGGCCGAGACCCCCTCCCTCAGACCCCGCGCGAAGGAGATCAGCTCGGTCGCGAAGTCGATCGTGGCTGAAGTGAACGCCATGACCTCTGAGGACCAGAGGAAGCTCCTCGAGACGCTGGCTCCAGAGCTGATGCAGAGGGAGTCAAGACCCAAGGACCTGTCCCTTCCTGACCTCGTCGACGTGAAAGGGGAGGTCCGGATGCGGGTGGCGCCCAACCCCTCAGGGCCGTTGCACATCGGCCACAGCAGGATGGCGATACTCAACGACGAGTATGTGAAGCGATACGGTGGCGTCTGCTTCAACAGGTTCGAGGACACCGACCCGGCGAGGATAGACCCCTCAGGGTACGACACGATTCCAGCCGATCTCGAGTGGCTCGGTGTGAGGATAGACAAGACCATCGTGCAGAGCGACCGGTTCGATGTGTATTACGACGTGTCGAGAAGACTCCTGGAGATGGGAAAGGCGTATGTGTGTGAGTGCGAACCGGATCATTGGCGCGAACTCAAGAACGGCGGGAAAGCCTGCCCCCATCGCGAGCAGACGCTGGATGAGCAGCTGTCCAGGTGGGACAGGATGTTCGATGGGACCTCCGGCCCCGAGGAGGCCTCTCTGATCGTCAAGACCGACCTCTCCCACCCGAACCCCGCTATCAGAGACTTCGTCGCGCTCAGGATAGACGACACGCCTCACCCGAGAACTGGAACGAAGTACCGCGTCTACCCCCTGATGAACCTCGCGGTTGCGGTGGACGATCACGAACTGGATCTCACCCACGTTCTCAGGGGAAAGGACCATCTCAACAACACGTACAGGCAGGAGTATGTCTTCAGATACCTGGGATGGAGCATGCCCAGATACATCCACTACGGCAGGGTGTCGATCGAGGACGCTCAGCTTTCCACCTCGAAGATGTCTGCTGGGATCAGGGAAGGAATGTACAGGGGCTGGGACGACCCACAGCTCGGGACACTGGCAGCCCTGAGGCGTCGCGGGATGAGGCCTGAGGCCATTCGTCGCTACTGGGTCGAGGCGGGCATCAAGGAAGTGGACATCGAGTTCTCCTGGAAGACCCTGTTCTCGTTCAACAAAGACCTCATCGACGATTCGTCGAACAGGTACTTCTTCGTGGACGATCCTGTCCTGCTGAACATCTTAGATTCCGGAGAGCTGGTGGCGAACGCGCCTCTGCACCCCGCACACCCCGAGAGGGGCAAGAGGGAGCTGAGAGTGCCCGCTGGCGGGTCGGTCCGCCTGTCGAGACCCGACCTGCCTGAGCCAGGAGGCCGACTTCGACTGAAGGACCTATGCAACGTTGTCTACACCGGAGAGGGTCTCAGGTACGACGGGAACGACCTTTCCGTGCTGAAGGAGGGTGTCCCGATAGTGCATTGGACCCCCGAGGGTTCCCTTGAGGCCGAGGTGCTGATGACCGATGGAACGGTCAGGCGCGGCTTCGCCGAGATGGGCATATCGTCGGCTTTGGGCACTTCCGTTCAGCTCGAAAGGTTCGGCTTCGTCAGGGTAGAGAGCGTGTCGCCTGTCGTCACTTGCGTGTACGCCCACCGCTGACATCGGTCACACATCCCAGAACGGGACGATGTCGCAGGCCAGGCATGCGTGGCACATGGTTTTGAAGCTGAGCGTGGTGAGCCCATAGTCCTGCAGGATGCGCTTCTGCTGCTCGGCCAGCCTCAACATCCTATCCGCGGTGACAGGCTCCAGCCTCCCCAAGGCTATTTCAAGGTCCGCCCTGTTCAGGTCGTTCACCCTCAGGGCCCTGAGGGTGCCGACGGCCCCCATGTTGCCGAGGACCTTCAGGCCATGTATGACCGTCTCGTCCGATTCCCCCATTCCGAATATGATGTTCGAACAGACCTTGTTCCTTCCAAAGACCTCGCAGGCGTGGTTGATTCCGTGCAGTATGACGTCGTAGTCTCGTCCCGTGCAGATCTTCTCGAACACGTCCCGGTCGAAGGATTCGATGTTTATCTTGATCTCCGTCACGCCTGCCTCGCGAAGCCTATCTATCTGGTCAGGCCTGGTCACGTAGGGTTCGACTCCGACCGGCGTTCCTGGGAGTTCCGCGCGAATCCTGGTGACAAGTCCAACCAGGCGGTCGACAGTCTCCGCCGGTGATCCCACCACACCGCTGGTGATCGCGACGCCAGTGAACCCGGGGGTCCCGGATGCGCCGACGGCCATCTCCACGATCTTGTCATCCCCCAGATTCTTGGTCGCGTGCGGGTCCAAGCGGTGGGAACCGCAGAACGCGCATCGATACTCGCATCTGCTGTCTACGTTGATGAAAGCCTGGAACGGTGCGTGGAGCAGCGTCTGAACAAGTTCCACACGCCTCACGAAGGGCTCCCCTCGTCTGAGCAGGCTGAGGCCGTCCTTGTCCTCCACCAGCTCGAATTCCCCAGACTCCCGTGATATCTCCTTCTTCGCCCTTGCGCCTCCGAAGGAGAACACGACCTCCTGCCTTCCTGCCCCCGGCCCTGCCGTCGACCTGCTCGGGGCGAACGGCAGTCTGAAGTCTCTCGGCAGCTTGACGGCGCCTCCGGCGAGCAGCTGCGCCTTCCTCATGACGGTTTCGGGACTCACTTTCGCTTCCATACGGCACCGTCTCTGGTGTCCTGGATATCTATGCCTCTAGCTGCGAGAGCGTCCCTGATCCTGTCAGCGGCAGCGAAGTCCTTCCTCTTGCGCGCATCCTGGCGAGCTCTGACGAGCATGTCCACATCCGCGTCTGGAAGTTCCTCCTTCGCGAGCAGGGACTCTAACCCTTCTCCGTCCAGGTCGGCGACCCCTTCGCTCACTATGTTGCGCTGTCCCTCCGACACCAACACGTCGAAGAGACCGTTGAACTCATCGAATAGCCCGATGACGTTCTCCGCGCCCTTCCTGCTGAGCCGTCCCTCGGCCCTCAGCCTGTTCACCTCGCGGGAGAGGTCGTACATGACAGCCACTGCGTCACGGGAGTTGAAGTCGTCGTCCATCTTCTCCATGAACCTGCTGCGGGCGTCCGAGCACATCTGCTCAGCGTCGTCCTCTCCCCGGGCACGGCCCAGATACGCCTTCGTCTCGTCGTACGAGTTCTGGAGCGTCTCAAGTGCCCTTTTCGAATCCTCAAGTGAGCTTGAATTGTACTCCAACGGGTGGCGGTAGTTGGCGTTTAGCACGAAGAACCGTATGACCTGGGGGGAGTACATGGCCAGCACCTCGTCTATGAGGAAGAAGTTCTTCAAAGACTTGGACATCTTCTCCTCGTCGATTGTCAGCATGCCGTTGTGCATCCAATATCTCGCGAACTGCTTCCCGGTCAGGGCTTCCGACTGCAGTATCTCGTTCTCGTGATGCGGGAATATCAGGTCCGTACCGCCGCCGTGTATGTCCACGGTCTCGCCTATGTGCTTGAGGCACATGGCCGAGCATTCGATGTGCCATCCCGGCCTGCCCTTACCCCAGGGGCTGCCCCAGGCCACCTCGCCCGGTTTGGCGGCCTTCCAGACCGCGAAGTCCATGGGGTCGCGCTTGTCCTCGCTCGGGTCGACCCTCGCCCCGGCCACCATCTGGTCGAGGGTCTGACCAGACAGCTTTCCGTAGTCCTCCGCCTTCCTCACGCTGAAGTAGACGGAGCCGTTCGACTCATACGCCATCCCCTTGTCAACGAGCCCCTTGACCATCCCGACTATGTCGTCGATGGTCTCCGTGGCCTTCGGGTATTTGGTCGCCCTTCCCACCTTGAGCGTGTCCATCGACCTGAAATAATCGTCTATCATGCTCTTCGACAGAGCCAAAGGGTCGATCGACAGCTCCTTCGCCCTCTGGATTATCTTGTCGTCAACGTCCGTGAAGTTAGTCACATGATTGACTTCGTAACCTCTGTATCGAAGATAGCGGACTATGAGGTCGAAGTTGATGGCGGACTTGGCATGACCGAGGTGACTCTTGTCGTACACCGTGACGCCGCACACGTACATCCCCACCTTCCCCTCCCGCACGGGCTGGAAAGGCTCCTTTCTGCGTGTGAGCGTGTTGTATAGAACAAGCGGCATGGCTCTTCGCGCCTCAATGTCTGGAGAGGCTATTAATCCTTGTCCTTGACCGGGCAGCTGAGCTCATCAGACGTCGCTGCTGGCTTCTCGGGAGATATCCTCTTGGGCGCCTTGACCCCGAGCTTCTGCTCGATCATCTCCAACCTGTACTCCATCTCAGAGAGGCTGTGGCACATGTCCACGAAGGCGTTGACCACCGGATCGGGCAGCTCGTCGTGGTGGAGATCGATCGTCGTGGTTCCTGTCCGCTTCACAATCTTCGCTGGGATGCCCACGACAGTCGAGTTGGGCGGGACGGACTTGACGACTACCGACCCCGCTCCCACGCGCACGTTGTCCCCGATGGTTATCGGTCCCAGGATGGTCGCTCCCGCCCCGATGACGACATCGTTGCCTATCGTCGGGTGTCTCTTCTTCTTCTCAGTGCTCACCCCTCCGAGGGTGACGCCCTGGTATATCGAGACGTTGTCCCCTATCTCGGAAGTCTCGCCTATGACCACGCCAGTCGCGTGGTCGATGAAGAAGTTGGCGCCCACTTTCGCCCCAGGGTGAATATCCGCCCCCGTGAGCACGCGCGCTACGTAGTTTACCGCTCTCGCGGTCTTGTGCCTACCCTTGTTATACAGTCGGTGCGAAAGCTTGTGGAACCTGATCGCGTGCAGGCCTGGGCTGAACAGGATCGCCTCTGCGCGGCTCTTCACCGCGGGATCTCGCTCGATCACTATTTCGACGTCGTCCTTCACTGGATCAGGCATGGGATTTCTCCTCAAACAAATCGGTGCTCAAATACCTTTCCCCAGTGTCTGGCAGTATCACGAGGACAGACCTGCCACGCCCCAGGTCACGGGCCACCTCCATCGCGGCAAACAGCGCCGCCCCGGACGAGATTCCCGCGAGGATCCCCTCCTTCCTGGCGAGGGCCCTCGCGGTCGTCCCGGCCTCGGCTTCGGTGACGCACATAACTGAGTCGTAGACACCCCTGTCGAGCGTGTCCGGTATGAACCCCGCGCCTATTCCCTGTATCCCGTGAGAGCCAGAAGGTTTTCCAGACAGAACGGCAGAGTCCGTGGGCTCTACGGCCACGATTCTGATTCCGGGGAACTCATCCTTCAGCACCTTCCCGACTCCTGTGATCGTTCCGCCCGTTCCCACTCCCGCGACAAATGCCTCGAGCGTGTCGAAGGCGTCCACTATCTCAGCGGCGGTCGTCCTCGAATGCGTCTCCGGATTCGTCGAGTTGACGAATTGATTGAGGGATATCGCTCCGCTGGTCGAGCGCACGAGCTCCGCAGCCTTCTCGACGGCGCCCTTCATCCCGCGATCTCCTGGGGTCAGGATTACCTCGGCCCCCATGGCGCTGAGGAGCTTACGCCTCTCACCACTCATCGTCTCCGGCATCGTCAGAATGAGCCGATACCCGCGGACAGCGCAGACCATCGCCAGTCCCACACCTGTGTTGCCAGATGTCGGCTCGACGATGGTCGATCCGGCATGGAGCCTCCCGCTCTTCTCGGCGTCCTCCACCATCCCCTTGGCAATCCTGTCCTTCACCGATCCCGCCGGGTTGAAGGATTCGACCTTGGCGAACACGGAGGCGGACGACTCGGGCACCATCCTGCCAAGCCTCACTATCGGCGTTCGTCCAATCGTGTCCAAGATGCTGTCCACCGGCTGACCCCTGCGCATAGCTAGACCTTGACAGGGATTGGCAAGTCGTTATATCTTAGTTGCCTCTGGAGCGCGCCTCAGCCCTCGATTTTTGAGCGGGGGATGACGCGAAGTCGTCCTTTCGAATATTGTCCCAATCTTCTAATCTTGTTCCAAAAGGATAATCACCTGACTTCCGGGACATTCGTTCAAGGTAAGACGGGGGAGGTCAGTAGCGTCTATCGACTCTTCTTGTCGATCCTTGGAATGGGGGAGAAATGAAAGCAACAAAGGTGTGTGTGTCAGTCATTGCCATGGCCCTGATGGTCTTCTCGGCCATCTCGGTCGCCGTGGCAGCGGGTCAGAACGGAAACCAGAAGGACAAGCCCGACACCACTGGATTCGAGCTGAACCAGAACATCGCCTTCGGCGAGGTCGTCGACGGCGCTGCGGGGATCTATGTCACGGGTGAGCTGTTCGACCTGGGTCCGTTCGTGAACGAGACCACGGGCAACGAGCTCATGGCCTACGGAGAACCCGTGAATGTCTTGGCCAACTGGTCGGACGACATAGTGCTGCACCAGTTCAAGGCTGGGGCGAAGGTGAGGACAGAGGTCATACTCTGGGATTACGCCCACGAAGCGTCGGTCTACACGATCCGCGCTGAGTTCAAGATCGAGGAGATCGACCCTGTGACCAAGGAGGTCATCAGACCGATTTGGGACGGGACGGTTGCAGAGGGTCTTTGGGCTGATGGGCCGACGGACGCCTACTCCGCTGAGGTCAACCAGCTCGGGTGCCTGCTGTTCGGTTACAACTGGGACACCAGAGCTCTTGACTGCGGCGCTGGTACGTACAGGCTGACCTTCAGCATCGGCTCGGCAATGCCGGACAACGTGCCTTACGAGAACACGGTTCCACAGGGCATAACGATAACCGGCACCGACGACGTGTCGAGCGAGGTCACAGACGTGTACTTCGACTCCTCGTCGTCTTGGATCGAGATGACGCTCCTGCCGGCGGGCGGTCGGTAGGCGAGCTAGCAGCCTGAAATCTCCGAAACCAGTTTGGCGCACGGCGCCCCCAGTCGGGGTGCCGGCGTTTCTTTCTATTTATGTGTTGGGGGCGAATCCCTCGCCGCCGAAGGACGGCGAAGCGAACCTGCGTCAGTACCGTCGTGATGCGCGAATCGCTTCTATGATTGTACCAAAATTGTAATCTATAGGCTTTTTTCTACGCGTGTGCTACAGCCTGACAGGCATCAGTCAGTGCGCGCGACTGTTCGTCTTCAGGCATTAGGAATGGGGGAGACATGAAAGCATACAGGAGTCTAGTGGGAGCAATTGCGGTGCTGCTTATCAGTGTGTCCGCAATGCAGGCAAGTGCTGAGAACACGCTGTCCGAAGATGTGATATTCGCCGAGGGGGTCGACATGCACGGCGCCGACGTTGTCGCCAATCCGACCGGTGTGCCGTCCACGGAGGTCGGCCCCGCCAACAACGTGCAGGTCGACTGGTCTGACAACATAGTGTTCCACCAGTTCCCTGCCGGCGCGAAAGTCCGGACAGAGGTGATACTGCACGATATGAACGAGGATGGAAGCCAGGGCCCTGCCGTCTTCACGCTCACGGCGCACCTGATGATTATCGCCACGAATGGGGAAGGGACTGACCAGGTCGGTCCTACGCTTTATGAGAGCAACATCTACGAGGGAGTGTTCGCTGACGGACGGAACGACTACTACTCCGCAGAGGTGAACGAACTCGGGTACCTTCTCTACGGCTACAACTGGGACACACGAGCTATGGGCTGCGATGAGGGTTGGTACAGGCTGATCTTCTGGCTGGCGGTGGATGAAGACTACAGTGATACCAACCCACTCACCGGCACTCCGATCACTTACAACCCGGTGGATATCACTACCGGAGCGCCCGGTGACACGGACCCAAGCTCGGGGACCATCTACGGGCTCGTGGGGCACGACTTGACCAACAACGTGACGTGGATAGACATCTACTTGGCTGGCAAGTCGAACGGACGCGGATCCTCAGGGTCCGCCCACTGGAATACGTAAACCATAGTGCCTCCGGGGATGGCATTCGCGTCGTTCCCGGCGGACAACTCTTTTTCTCTATTTCTTCCTGCAGATGTCGCAGCCGCTTATGTTCGTGGCTATTCTGTGCATCCTGCAGAACTCGTCGTCGTCTCTTATATCCTTGCAGGCCTTGCATAGAACGCCATACCACTGATGCTTCTGCTCTCCTGCGACTATCCTTCCGGAGATCTCCTCCGCGTAGTCCAGGATTTTCGGGAACCGTTCGATCATCCTCGTATCTCCCGCCCTGGTCGAGCTGAGATACTGACTGACCGATGCCTGGGTGATTCCAAGCTTCCTGGCGATCTCCGACTGCTTCATGCTGTGCTTCAACGAAAGTTCCTTTACAACTGATGCCCTCAGCGATGGAAGGATCTTCCCAACCACTAGTTCACATGGTGTTTTCATATTAGACACCGAAATCGTATGGTTCTCGAGAGGCTGCGCAGAAACCGTGTTGGATGCCCTCTGCGCCCTCCAATGGCCAGGAGCACTATAAAGCTTTCAATCAAACATGATAATCGAGGGCCGGGAAGGAGATTTGAACTCCTGTCTGCGGATCTGCAGTCCGCCACATGGCCTCTCTGTCACCCCGGCATGTGCACGCATCAATCATCGAATCCGTATTTATTGTTTTCACAACGGAAGGACGTGAACCGCTAATTGTCCGCACCACTCGCCTGGCCAGGAGCGCGCATCGGACAAGAACATACTTTATACCTACCGGTCGATGGGTGCCCCCGTGGACCCATACTCGCTCAGCCCGTTCAACAGCCTAGGCGGTCGACCACTCCCTGAGATGATCGTCGTGTACGATAGCACGCTCAGGGATGGAGAGCAGATGCCTGGGGTGCACTTCAACCAGGAGCAGAAGGTCGCGATCGCAAGGAAGTTGGATGAGGTTGGCGTGCACCAGATCGAGGCTGGGTTCCCAGCGGTGTCTGAGACCGAACACGCCTCTGTGAAGGCGATATCCAGGCTGGGGCTCGACGCCGAGATACTGTGTCTGTCGAGGACGCTTGAAGCTGATATCGACTCCGCGATTGAGTGCGACGTCGACATGGTCCTCCTTTTCATCGCGACGAGCGATCTCCATCTGCGCTACAAGCTGCGCATGTCTCGCGAGGAAGTTCTTGAGCGGGCGGTGAGCGCCACGGAATACGCCGTGTCCCACGGTCTCCGCACGAGCATGAGCACGGAGGACACCACTAGGTCCGACCTCGAGTTCGTCCTCCGGCTCTTCCGCGAGTGTTGTGACGCAGGCGCGGAACGAGTCGGAATAACCGACACCCTGGGCTGCTCGTCTCCAGAGGCGATATCTCACATCGTCGAACAGGTGAGAGCTTCCGTCAATGTCCCCATCTCAGCCCATCTGCACAACGATTTCGGACTCGCCGCGATGAACGCGGTGGCCGCATTGTCCTCGGGCGCGGAGGCGATCGCCACGACTGTCGGCGGACTCGGCGAGAGAGGAGGGAACGTCTCGCTCGAGCAGCTGGTCATGATCCTGAGACATCTCTATGGCCGAGACATCGGGATATCCACGGAAGGGCTCACGGACCTCGCGAGGGTGGTCTTCGACGCGGCGGGGATGCAGATCCCCCCCAATCAACCTTGGATAGGCCCCAATGCCTTCTCNNTCCATGTCGCCGCCGTTCTTAACTGCCCGCTCACGTATGAGTGCGTGCCCCCTGAGGCAGTCGGGAATCGGAGAAGGCTCGTCCTAGGCAAGCATTCCGGGACCGCGATAGTGAGAAGTCGATTGTCCGAGCGTGACGTGGAGGCGACCCAGGAACAGATATGCGAGATCGTCCGTGAGATCAAGCGAAGGGGCGAACAGCAAGGCCGAGTGCCTGAAGAGGAGTTCTGGAGCATCGTGGATTCTGTGCTCTTGAGGACAGAAGGCAAGAGTGGGTGCTCCGAGCACGAATAGAGGTCAATCAGTCGATTGGAACTCTTGCCCCTGACGGACTGAGCTTGGTCTTCCCCAGGTCGGTGAGCGCCATCAGCTCATCGCCCGAGAACACCGGCCCATCGACGCAGACGTGCTTTCCGTCAATGGCGCACGAATCGCATATGCCGATGCCGCACTTCATGTGCCGCTCAAGGGACGCCTGAAGGGGGATGGCGAAGTCCCTAGATGCTCGCAGGACTCCGACGATCATCCTCTCGGGTCCGCACGTGTAGACTCCGTCGTAGCCTCCCTTCTGCAGCAGCCCCTGCGCTCCATCCGTCGCAAAACCCTTGACTCCTTCCGAGCCGTCGTCGGTCGTGACGTGTATCTGCGCGCCCGCGCTTGCGCAACGGTCGCGCATGAGTATCTCCGACTTGGTTCTTGCTCCAAGCACCACGTCCACGGAGACGCCATCCGCGAGGGCTAACTCGATCAGGGGGGAAAGGCAGGCCATACCCGTCCCTCCTGCCACGGCGAGTACTCGCCTTCCATGTATCGCGAACCCGCGTCCGTACGGCCCTCTGATTCCTATCTTGTCCCCCGGCCCCAGCGAGGCCAGAGCCTTCGTCCCGTCTCCGAGGACCTTGTAGGTCACGCCGAACTGCTCACCGATGTAGGAGACCGACATCGGGAACTCGTCCACTCCGGGTACCCACACCATGATGAACTGTCCTGGGACTACGTCGAGTCGCTCTTCCATCCGCACCGTCTTGATGGTTGGCGTCTCGTCCACCTGGTCGCGGACCTTGAAAACCCGCATTCGCTCAACGGTGGGCAAGTCCGCTCATCTCCTCGATCGATCCGTATCCGTTCTCCTTCATGAACTCGACGAGCCCTTGGCAGACCGAGGAGAACACCTCCGCTCCTTCGGACCAGACCGCTGTCCCTATCTGGACCGCGGATGCGCCGGCCATTATGTACTCGAGCGCGTCCCTCGCCGACCCGACCCCGCCGACCCCGATCACGGGCAAGTCCACCGCGTGGTGGATCTCGAAGACGCATCTGACACCGACGGCCCTGATAGCGGGACCCGACAACCCTCCGAACCTGTTGCTCAGCACTGGTCTTCCGACCTCGGGGCATATAGCCATCGCCTTCAGCGTGTTTATCGCCACGATCCCGTCCGCTCCACCACGCTCCGCCGCGGAGGCGAGGGCGGCTATCGATGATGTGTTCGGCGTCAGCTTGGCGAATACAGGCACTTGCACGACAGCCTTCACGGCGCGGCATATCCTCTCGACCATCTCCGGCGTTGAGCCTATCTCCGCGCCGACGCCCTTGGCGTGCGGGCAGCTCAGGTTGAGCTCCACTGCCGCCACGCCTGCGGAGGCCATGCGTCCAGCGACCTCCGATATCTCGCCCTCGGAACTCCCGAAGACACTTCCGATGACGGGGACACCAGACGAAAGGGCCAACTCCACATCCGGCAAGTAGGCGTCTATGCCAGGGTTCGGAAGCCCCATCGCGTTGATCAGTCCACAATCGAGTTCGACCACGGAAGGGTTGCCATGTCCCTCTCTCGGTTCAAGGCCGACGGACTTCGTGACGACTGCCCCCGCGCCAGCCCTCGCAACCTCAACCATGCTGCGTCCCGTCTCATCGAGAATCCCTGAGGCAAGCATCGTCGGATTGCGCATCCGTATCCCGGCGACCTCGACCTCGAGCGTTGGCATCGGCCTCTCAGCTGGATAGACCCAGCGCATACAATAACTTTTCTTGAAGGCCGCCTGACTCACTTGGCGCCTTTCTTCGCCTCGTAGTCCTTTATGGCCTCAAGCAGGGCGTCTGCCGCGAGGTTGGAGCAGTGCATCTTCACAGGGGGGA
This sequence comes from Thermoplasmata archaeon, assembly GCA_013331315.1. GTDB lineage: Archaea > Thermoplasmatota > Thermoplasmata > UBA10834 > UBA10834 > UBA10834 > UBA10834 sp10834u. The sequence continues at coordinate 4,355 of DUGQ01000133.1, read as the reverse complement.
GTCCGTCCAAAGCGTCCGCGACGTCCCCTCTCGATATCTTCTTGGCCTCTTCCAGCGTCTTCCCCTTCGCGAGCTCGGTGATCATCGAGCTTGTGGCGATGGCTGCGCCGCATCCGAAAGTCTTGAACTTGATGTCTTCGATCCGATCGTCCTTGACCTTGATGTACAGCCACATCACATCCCCGCACTGAGGATTGCCTACCTTCCCAACCCCGTCTGGGTCGATTATCTCCCCAACGTTCCTGGGATTGGTGAAGTGGTCCATCACCTTGTCACTGTACACAGCTTCCACCTTCGTTGCCCCGCGGCCCCGCGCCCTTGGCGAACGGCGATATCACCCGAAGCTTGGACACGATCCCCGGCAGCACCTCAAGGAAATAGCTTACCTCTTCATGATTGTTTTCCCTACCGAGGGTTATTCTGAGGCTGCCATGGGCCTGCTCGTGTCTGAGGCCCAGCGCCAGAAGGACCGGCGACGGCTCCAGAGAGCCAGTCGAGCAGGCCGAGCCCGTGGAGGCCGCGATCCCCATCATGTCCAGATGGAGTACCAATCCCTCACCCTCTATGAAATCGAACCTGAAGTGCGCGTTGCTCACCAATCGCTTCACCGCGTGGCCGTTGAGATATGAGTCCGGGACCGTCTCGGGGATCGTTCTGATCATCTCGTCCCTGAGGCCGCGCATCCTCTCGGTGGTCTCCTCCATGTCCCTGAGCGCTATCTCGGTGGCCTTCCCGAAGCCCACGATTCCGGGCACGTTCTCGGTGGAAGATCTGAACCCTCTCTCGTGGCCGCCTCCATGGAGCAGCGGCTCAATCTTCGTCCCGCTTCGGACGTAGAGCGCCCCGACCCCTTTGGGGCCGTGGATCTTGTGCGAGGACAGCGACAGGAGGTCGATATTGTCTCTGTCCACGTCTATGGATATCTTGCCAGCCGCCTGGACGGCGTCCGTGTGGAACAGGGCTCCCTTCTCGTGGGCGATCCTCCCAATCTCCCTCACGGGTTGGATGGTGCCTATCTCGCTGTTCGCCATCATGACACTGACGAGTATCGTGTCTTCCCTGACGGCCCCCTCCACGTCAGCCGGGTCGACGAAGCCGTCGGAGGAGACTGGCAACATCGTGACCTCGAACCCCATGTCTTTCAGGTACTCGCACGGAGCGAGGACTGCGTGGTGTTCTATTCTGGAGNNGGATACGCCTTTGATCGCGAGGTTGTCCGATTCAGTTCCCCCAGACGTGAAGACTATCTCGGTAGGGTCCGCGCCAACCAGGGTCGCCACGTTCTCCCTGGCCCCGTCGACCGCCATCCTCGCCTCGCGCCCGAAGGAGTGGATGCTGGATGCGTTCCCGTACTTCTCAGATATGTACGGGAGCATGGTCTGGAAGACCTCCGGGAGCACGGGCGTCGTGGCCCCGTGATCGAAGTAGATCCTTCTGCTGGGTCTTTCAGGCATGGCAGTTGAGGTGATGCTTGCATTCTTCTTTAAAACTTTGCGGCTCGACCTTCGCCGTCGTCAGGCGAATCTCGAAAAGTGAGAAATATTGGTGACGAGCATGGCGGCCGATGTCATGAACGCCCAAGCGCTTAGAAGAGACTTCCCGATATTGTCCGAAGACGCCGGAGCCAGACCTCCGATATACCTTGACAGCGCCTGCCAGACCCTCAGGCCCAAGTGCGTGATCGATGCCATGAACGAGTACTATAGGGACTTTCCGGCCTGTGCTGGCAGAAGCGCCCATCGTCTGGCCACTGAGGTCTCGATAAGGTGTGACGATGTACGCACCGAAGCCTGCGAGTTCTTCGGCGCGGCCGAGCTGGCTGAGATCGCGTTCATGAAGAACTCCACTGAGGGCCTGAACACGGTCATATCTGGATCCGGCCTCTCCAAGGGCGACGAAGTCGTCACCACCGACTTCGAGCACAACTCTGTCCACGTCCCTCTCGTAAGGGCGGCATCCGCTCTGGGTGTGCGTCGCAGGGTCGTCCGGTCCCTTCCGGACGGCACATTTGACCTGGAGGCGTTCGACGAGGCGCTCTCTGGGCGCACGAAGCTCGTGGCCATGTGCCTGACGTCGAACGTCACCGGTCACACGCTCCCGGCACGAGAGATAGTCGAGATGGCGCACGCTCGTGGCGCGAAGGTGTTGTTCGACGCCGCCCAGACGGCCCCCAGCAGGTCGATAGACGTCAGATCCCTGGGTGTGGACTACCTGACGGCCTCCGCTCACAAGATGATGGGCCCCTCGGGGGTGGGTATCTTGTACGCTGAGGCGGAGTCCGGCAGGAATCTTCCCCCCCTGTGCTTCGGGGGGCACGGAATCACCGGCGCCACTCTGGACTCGTACGAGCTGCTGCCACCCCCGGAGAGGTTCGAGGCCGGGCTCCAGAACTACAGCGGTATCATCGGAACGGGGGCCGCGCTCCGATACCTCAGGCGGATAGGTCTCGACTGCGTCTCCGAGCACGAGGCGATGCTGAACAAGAGGCTGACGAAGGCGCTGAGGTCGGTGGAAGGCGTGAGTATTCTCGAGCCCTTGGACCCGAACCTCAGGGGCGGCATACTCAGCTTCAACGTCAAGAGCATGGTCCCCCATGACGTGGCCATGATACTGGACAACTCCAGGGACATAATGGTCCGGGCGGGGATGCACTGCTGTCACTCGCTTTTCGAGTCCAGGGGGATAGACGGCGCCGTCCGAGCGTCTATGTATCTATACAACACGGCGGACGAGGTGGACGAGCTCGCCCGCGCGCTCGCGGATATCTCGGCCAGGTTCTGATCCACGGCGCGACAGTCTACCTCTCGGTCACGAACACCATGGTCTGGAGAGACTCTTCTATCATCAACGTCATCGTCAGGATCTCCAACGTCTCGCCGGACCTCGCCTCCACCTGGGGATGGGCCTCGTCCAGGCCGGCGATCACCGTCCCGTTCAGCTCTTCACCGTCCCAGCGCCAGAGATGCACCTGCGTGCATGGGTGGTCCACGGCCGACAACCCCCCGGAGGACACGAGGGCCCCGTCGACGGTTATGGTGGCGACGACTTCCTCGCCGCTGGACAACGATGGTATGCTGTAGGTCGTCACCACGTCTCCGTAGCCCAGCGCCGCCGACGAGATGGCGCCGCAGAGCCTGTTGGCGATCGAACGAAGCTCCTGCCACCTGTCGTCCCCTTCGAACTCCGCCATCACGGCCCCCAGCACGGTGGCCGTGACGAGGGCGCATATGGACATCCCGACCTTCGACATCACGAAATCCAAGGAGCCACCTCGCATACCACGAGTCTCTCCCCGCCCGACTCCGACCCACTCATGACCAGGGTGAAGGTCGTTGATGTCGTCACCAGCCTCTCGTGCGCGGGCGAAGCGAGCCATGTGAAGGGCTCGTCGGCCTGGCAGATCAGTCGCCTACCTGAAGACAGCTCCAGGATGACACTGGATCTGGTCGGTTCCTCTGGCCCACCGCCTATCTCGAGCTCGGCCGCCCTCAGGGCGCCGTCCGATGCGAGGTCCACCTCCACAGATCGTCTCGCGCCCACGCCTTCCATTCCGACCACCTCGGCGGTGGAGACAATCGTGCGCAGCTGGAGTGAGCACCGGTCGAGGAAGGACCGGTCCCTCAGGGCGTCCAGGGCCCCCGCGGCCGGTATCACCGATAGGCCTGCGACGACGGCCACCACAAGGAGCCTCAGGGGGAGGGACTCCACGGCGCGCCTGTCCCTGGTCAGAGACACGGGGATCAGCTCGGTATGACGGGTATCTCGAAGCTCGAGTCGATCCCGTAGTCTCCCTTCGCCACCGTCACAGTGACCGTCGATAGGGTCCTTCCGAAGTGCTCGACCACGAGGTCGGTGAAGACGACTCTGCCGCTTGAATCCGTCACTCCCCTCGCCAGACCCCCGTCGACAGTCCTCACGTTGCCCCCCTCCAGGATGACGGTCGCGCCCTCGACCCTGTCTCCCTCCTGGTCCGTCACGGCCACAGTCAGGGTGAGCCCCTCTCTCGTGTACACCCCGTCACCGTCCGTGTCGTACACCACTATCTCCCCCGGCGTGACGAATATCTCT
>DUGQ01000133.1:0-268 GCA_013331315.1 Thermoplasmata archaeon | reverse complement strand
CATGTAACCTACCGGGCACTGGCGCGTCGGGTCATCCGTTATCATGCATGATTCTCAGGATGACATGTTCAAATACGCTACGGGACGGTATTTTTCACAGACGCAGGCAGCAGCCGAGGGGCGTGTCCATCGGCGGCGACGCCCGCGAAAGACCGGAGCTGACGAAGATGGAAGCATCGAAGTGTCCGAAGTGCGGCGAGGAGCCGAATTTCCTGGAGCATATGGAGAAGTGGTACTGCTACGAGTGCAACTCATACGTCGACCAGGA
>DUGQ01000098.1 GCA_013331315.1 Thermoplasmata archaeon | reverse complement strand
CTCCGGCCTGAGGCGCGGCTCACCCTGGAGTCGAAGTACGACGGCCAGAGCACGATAGCGGTCTCGGGGTCCACGGTCATCGGTTGTCGGGTTTGCCAACGTACCTCGCATATGTAATACTAGCGGTGACGCGCTCGCCGGGTGTCCGTTCGGGACGTTTATCTACTCTGTTACGATTGTGGAACTGGGGAAAGATGACCATCGACGAAGATGTGGCGGAATACGTCCTCGGTCTAGCGGAGAAGAAGGCGAACCCGGTACTCGCCGAGGTGCGCCTCGAGACGTCCAACAACAGGAACGTCGCGATCAAGCAGGGCGAGGTCCACAGCGTGAGCGCCTCCTCCGACGCGGGCATGAACGTTCGGATCGTGCTCGAAAGAGGCATAGGGTTCGCCAGCACGAACGGCATTTCGAGAGCCTCCGGGGCTGCGCTCGTCCGTAAGGCGATCAGCCTCGCGAAGGCCGGCAAGAGGAAGAGCAAGGTGAAGCTCTCCAGAGAGAAGGCCATCAAGGCCGACTGGAGCGCGCCTCAGAAGCTGCCTCTCGCCGACGTGTCGATAGACGACAGGATTTCGTATCTCAGGAGCCTGGACTCGGCCGTGACAGGTGCCGGCCCGAAGGTCCAGGGCCGGTATTTCGACATACTCGACGGCGAGAAGAACTGGTACATGGTCAACTCGGAAGGCACGCGCATCCGGTCCAAGGTGCCCGTTCTCAGGGTATTCGCGTTCAACATGGTCTCGTCCAAAGGACAGACCGAGCAGTCATTCAGGGAGTGGGGCTCGACCGGTGGTTGGGAGCACGTCGAGGAGTGGGGCGTCGCGCCCGAGCTTGCTGCCGAGATGCGGGTCTTGAAGGACCTGATAGACAACGGCAAGCCCGTGAAGCCAGGCACCTACGACCTTCTCTGCGGCCCGGAGGTTGCGGGCATCGCTGCCCACGAGTCCTGCGGCCACCCAATGGAGGCGGACAGGATACTCGGTCGGGAGATGTCGCAGGCTGGCAAATCGTTCGTAAAGCCCGACATGATCGGAGAGGCGATCGGTTCGGAATGCGCCACGGTCATAGACGACCCGACAGTCCCCGGTTCGTACGGCTACTACGAGTACGACCATGAGGGCGTGCGTGCCCGGCCGCGCTTCCTCTACAAGGAAGGAGTGATCAACGAGTTCCTCAACAACCGTGAGACCGCGGGCGCGTTGGGCGTCAAGAGCAACGGCTCCTCCAGGTCACAGGATTACTCGAGGGAGCCGATCGCGCGGATGGCCAACACGTTCGTCGCTCCCGGCGATTACGGCGAGGACGAGCTGATAGCGTCGGTCAAGGACGGCGTCTACATGAAGTCGTTCACCGAGTGGAACATCGACGACAAGAGGTACAACCAGAAGTACGTCTCCAGGGAGGCGTACTTCGTCAAGAACGGGAAGATCGCGGGGCCTGCCAGGGGCTGTGTCCTCGAGATNNTGCGGCAAGGGCGACCCGATGCAGGGCATGGAGGTCGACGCGGGTGGGCCCATGCTCCGCCTGAGGGAGGTGTACCTGAAATGACCCGGCTCAAGGAGACTGCCGAGAGTCTTGTCCAAACGGCGCTGGACACGGGGGCGGATGACGTCATCGCCCAGGTCATAGACGAGTCGACGGATCAGATTCGATTCTCCAATTCCATGGTCGACACCTCCAACTTCTGGCGCGTTGTGCACGCGCACGTGTTCGTCGCTGTCGACGGTAGAACCATGTCCTCCGATGTCAAGGACCTGAAGGGTGCCAGGAGCGCCGTCAGGGAACTCGTTCGGATGGCGAAGATGACTCCGGTCAACGAGGGCTACAAAGGCATCGCCTCTGGCAAGTTCAAGTACAAACGCGGGAGGGTCGATCCGAAGCTGCTCTCGCTCAAGAACCCCGCGAGGTACGCGCACGAGGCGATCGGATCCGCTCTCGCGCTCGGCGCAATCGACGTGGGTGGAACGCTGTTCGTCCGCAAGGCCAACTGGGGTATCGCCTCGTCAAGGGGTGCGCTGGCGGAGGACGCCAACGCCTCGATGGACCTCTCGGTCAGGGCGTTCACTCAGCCAGAGGCTTCTGGCCAGGCGGTCTGCGTGACGCCCACGCTCACCAGGATGAAGGCGGCCGATGTCGGCGCCAGGGCGGCGGACCTCGCAGTGAAGGCGAAGGACCCCGTCCAGGGCGAGGAGGGCAAGATGGACCTTGTCATGGAGCCGCTCATGATGGGGAGCATGCTCGTCCACTCCGTCGGCATGGTCAGCGCGTTGGCCGTCGAGCTCGGAATGTCGATGTACGCGAAGAAGATCGGCAAGGGCGTCGCGTCGGGCGAGGTGACGGTCGTGGACGACCCTTCGATGAGCTCGATGACGCGGCGGTCCTTCGACCACGAGGGGATGCCGACGAGGAGGAACGTGATAATCAAGGACGGCGTGCTCAGGACGTACTTACACAACACGTCGACCGCGAAGCGCTTCAAGACGAGGTCTACGGGCAACGCCGGCCCGGTCGTGGCTACGCAGTTCACCACGCCGAACGAGCCCGTGCTGTTCCACCCGACGCTCAAGCCGGGTGACTGGAAGGTCGACGAGATGATAGAGAACACGAGGTACGGGCTCTATCTCAACAACACGTGGTACACGCGCTTCCAGAACTACTCCACGGGCGACTTCTCGACCATACCCCGGGACGCCATACTCCTGATCAAGGACGGGGAGATCGCCGGCTCTGTGAAGAACATTCGGGTGAGCGACAACATGCTCAGGGTCTGGAGGAGCATGGACGCGGTCTCAAAGAAGCCAGAGGAGATCTTCTGGTGGGACGAGGCGGGACCCGCCACGCTCCCCGCCGCGAGGGCGAAGAAGATAAGGATAACGCGCTCGTCGTGAAGGCCGCAGCGTTCGCTGTGTCGGAAGATCATGTCGCAGAAAGGCCCGCTCGCTCCGCGGGCCGCGTCGTCCTCTACTGCTCCTTCTGGATCAGCGTGGCGTTGACGACCCCGTCCTGGCCGCACCTGGAGGTTATGACGGCCTCGCCCAGCTCGGTCATGACGGTCGCACCCTTCGTCATGATGTTGCGCTGGACGTAGTTCGGGTTGGACGGGTTTGTCTTCACCGTGAGGATCTTGACCCTCTTGACGGCCTTGGTCTTCGGGTCGACGACGTTGGCAGCGTTGGCCAGCAGTATGCGCGCCTTCTGGTTGGCGCCCTTGGTCCTGTACATCTTGACCTTGCGGTCGCCGAGGCGCGTGAACTGCTTCTCCCTGCCTATCTCGAACTTCCTCTTCTTGCGGGAGAGCCTGATCCTGCCGCCCGTTGGCTTCCTCTTCGGTCTGCCCTGCCAAATAGCCATCTACTGCCTCGGAGGATGTGAAAGAGGGAGGGGTATTAAAATGTTTTGAGCCGCAGCTTCATGCTGCGGCCCTCTGGCCCTGACGGCACGCACTCGGGGCTCACATGCCTGCTACAACGAGGTCAGCCGCTTCCTCGAGATGATGTACACGATGCCCGCGATAACGACGATCAAGGCAATGACCATAGTCACGGACATGAACGTGCCAACGCTGTGAATCGAGTACTCATCGTTCAGGACGAGCAGTGTAATCATGCTGGATGATATACTTGTGAAAACTAGCAGGAATATGCTCAACAGGACCACGAGGAACAGCCTTCGAACGTTAATCGCAATCGCCACCAGCGCGTCCTCTGCTCGGCCCAGGTCTACGTTAACTCTGGTGTTGGTCGATTCCCCATGCTCAACGTCCGGTTCAGGGATGGCTCTTGTCGGTTCAGTCTCCGCTGGTCGATCCTGCCTGCGCAACTCCTCTGCGCAAGTCCCACAGTAGAAGGAGTAATCTGGATTGTCCGCCCCACAACTCTGACACTTCACACAAATCCCCCATCACCGAATGATTTGCGCTCTATGTATGCCTTTGGTGGGTATTCCGGTCGACAAGGAGGCCGACTCGACGAGGCAAGTCAGATTCTGCACATGCTCACGGTCGCACTCTGCCCCAGGCGCACCTTCGCGAAGCATCCTTCTTTGGCGGGTCCCGGGTTGACGAATAGCGTTCCGGAGGAGACGGCCTCTCCTCGCGCCTCGTGCACGTGCCCTGAGAGCGCCAGCCTCGGCCTCAGCTCCTTGGCCACCTCCAGGATCGCCTTGGAGCCCATGTGATGTCCAGCCTTGGACAGGTCGTTCATGCCGAACGCAGGTGTGTGGGTCACCATGACGCCGCGCGGGATTCCGACCTCTCGCAACCCCTTCGCCATCGCGTTCTCGTCAATCTCGAAGGGCATCCCATAGGGTGACGGAGGCGCACCCCCAAACCCGAAGAGTCGAAGCCCTTCGATCTCCACTCGCTTTCCGTGCACGCTCGCTCCCGCCCTGTCCAGCGCGTCGACCACGGCCTTCGTGTCGCAGTTGCCCGGGACTCCGAAGATCGGGACCCGGACGGAGTGCAGCACCTCCGCGACGTATCTGGGTGAGCCGTTGGTCGTGAAGTCCCCGCATATGACGACGGCGTCGAACGGGTCGTCTTCAACAGCGTTCTTCAGTACTTCGATGGCTCTATCGGACCCGTGCATGTCAGAGCAGACGAGCAGGTTCGCCTCTTTCATCCGTATCACCATGGGATCGTCATTCCGAGGGACGCGTCGCCGAACACGAGCAGATAAGCGACGACGTACCCCGCTATCACTCCACCGTTGAGCAGTGGGAGCCCGGCCTGCGGGTTCCCCTTGAGCACGTACCTCATCAACAGGCCGAAGCCGATGAGCGCGCCGGCCATTGCCCCCACTGCCACCAGCAGGTTTCCTGGCAGCCCGGCGACCTTGTCGTCCGCGAGGCAGTAGAACGCCGAGGCGATGAGGACACCGGGTATGATGACGTCACCGAGGCCCATGAACATCGCGTCCCTCTCCTTCTTCTCCTTGATCTCCTCCCTTAGCGGCTTCTGCTCGAGGTAGGAGTAGCTCAGCTTCTTCGGTATCACGAGCAGTATCGGGAGCTTCATCTGCGTGACGCCGTCCGCCAACGCGACCATGTGCTTCGTGCCGTAGACCGATATCGCGTCGTACACCGCGAGGACTATCAGCAGTATCATGACTGGCAGTATCTGGAGCGAGATGCCGAGTATGCCTATTACGCCGATGGCGACGAGCAGCCCGGTCGCGTCGACCACGTACCACTCCGGCTTCTTGACGAGGAAGTACGTTAGCAGCCCGGTCAACGCGATCGCAGCGAAGAACGATATCGTCCCGTCATCGAGTCCGGCCGAGAGCTCGGCGAGCACGAGCCACAGCACCAGGAACATGGTGTAGGCCACGGCGCCGAGGAAGATTATCCTGACCAGGCTCTCCCTCTTCTTCTTGATGATGTACAGGACTGCCAGCGTGAACACGATGATCGCGGCGATGTAGTATATCGGTATCATCGGGTCGTTCGGGTCCTCGAAGGCCTGGTACTCCTCCCCCAGGACCGTGCTCACCATCAGCATCGCTCCGAGCTGCGCTACGATGAACAGGAGCGCCATCACCACGACCGCCCTGGTGGAAGAATGCATCAGCCCGCTATTCAGAAGCGCTTTAGAAATAGTTTGCGCAGTGGTTGCCAGCGGAAAAACATATAATACCTGCGACACGGGTCTAGTCAGCGTGCTCGAGCTAGACGTGATGAAGGTCGACGTCTTCACCAACGAGCCGTTGGCTGGGAATCCTGCCGGGGTCGTCCTCGGGGCGGACGAACTGGACGAGATGCAGATGCAGAGGGTCGCGGTGGAGATGGCTCTCCGGTCGACGACGTTCGTTCTGCGGTCCAAGAAGGCCGATGTCAAGCTGCGGTACTTCACGCCCGTGTCGGAGGAGCCGATCTGCGGCCACTCGACGATAGGCGCGTTGTCGGCCCTCGCGGAGGATGACGCCTTCGGCAGCTCCCCTGGGGGCCGGCGAAGGCTCGAGACGATGATCGGCGTGCTGCCGTTCCACGTCGAGAAGACAGGGGACGGCAGGAACGTCATCTGGATGACCCAGCGCAAGCCGTTGTTCGCGGAGGTCGAGGACGTGACCGAGGTCGCGAGCGCCCTCGGCATAGGCGCGGATAAGATGTTCCACGAGGAGTTCCCTATCTGCAGGGCGTCGACGGGCATCCCCTGCCTGCTCGTGCCGATACGCTCGCTCGAGACGGTCGAGCGTCTCCAGCCGAAGGAGGACGAGATATTCGAGCTCGCGAAGGAGCACGAGGTCAACGCGGTCTATGTCTACACCTGGAACGTCGTGGACAGGGACTCCACGTTGCACGCGAGGTGTTTCGCTGTCACGCCCGATTACCACGAGGATCCCGCCTCGGCCATGCCCGCGGGCGCGCTCTGCGCGTATCTCGCCCAGAGAGAGTTCGTGCCTCGCGAGCGGCTGGAGCATATGGTTGTCGAGCAGGGGACCTGGCTCGGGAGACATTCCAAGATTCTAGCGCGGGTCGAGAAGCGCGGGTCGGCCATCAGAAAGGTGGAGGTCGGCGGCTCGGCGTTCGTGTCCCTGAGGGGCAAGCTGCAGATGTGACGCCGTGGTTCAGGAGACCCTTGTGCCGAAGGCCATGCTCCCTGTCACCTTGTCAATCTTGACCTTGACCTGGGTGCCCTTCGCGCTGCCAGGCACGTAGATGATGAACCGCCCCTTCCTGGCGATCCCGTCACCCTTCTTGCCCACATCCTCTATCATGAGATCGTAGGTCTTCCCGGCCTCGATGTCGTCCGCCTCCTCCTGCTTGACCTGCTTGCGGACGTGGACGGGTCTGTGCGCCCCACAAGTCTCGCACGTGAGGATTAGCACGCGCCCGTCCTTGACGATCTTCGTGTCGGGCCTGTTGCACTCGGAGCACAGGACATATTCGTCCACGTAGCTCTCTATCCTATCCACTATCTGCGCGGTGCCTACCTTCCCCTTGAAGACCACCCTGGTGCCTTCCAGCGTTCCCGCGGTCCCGAGCTCTCTCAGCAGATATCCGAAAACATGCTCCGGTTCTCTCCGGAGCTGGTCCACTATGGCACCGAAGTTGCGGATGACCGTGGTCNNTATCTGGAACCTGTCGTGCGCCTCCAGTGTCTGAGGCAGCGCCTTCTTGGCGCGATCGAGCAGCGATTCGTAGTCCAGGCTCTTGTCCGATGCCATACCTGGCACCATAGCATGAATTCGTAGTTAAAACTATTGCACACGGAGGTCGCCCGTCGCACATCGATGCCCCCGTTCGAGTCGCTATCCCCCGTGATTATCCAGATTGACAAGTCGTCACGAAACGTTTAAGGGAGGCGCCATACAATCGGGCCGTGGAGCGCTCTGCCGCAGAGGGTGAACCAGACGAATCACCTTTCCCTCCCCGAGGAGCCGATTCCCGGCAACATCCCCAGGACGAGCGAGAACAGGTTCAGCCTTCTGGACATGGTCCCTGACGACGTGGCCGTCGTGAGGGACGACCGGACCATAGTTTTCATGAACCGGGCGTTGAGGAAGAAGCACGGGAACCTCGCGGGCAGGAAGTGCTTCGAGACCCCCCTCGCTTCTGCTGAGGTCTGCAGTGGCTGCCCTCTCAGATCAGATATTGGTTCTTTCAGGTACCCCCATAGGCGGACCGCGCACACCTCGCAAGGCAGGGTCCTCGACATAACGACCAACAGGTTCGAGGAGGTCGATTCAGGCGGGACGTACTTCGTGTCGACCATCCACGACGCCACCGAGCGACGGAACGGGNNGGATACTCCACTCCAGCCAGAACTCCGGATGGAGCGGGGAGGCCTCGACCGTCACCAGGGGTGGCTCGAGGTCGTTCGTCCACATCGACGCGAAGCCCGTCCACGACCGCAGAGGCACCGTCATCGGCATCGTCGCCAACTTCCGCGACGTCACCCGTGAGCACGAGGAGAAGGTGGAGAAGGAGAGGTACCGCTCACAGCTGGAGAAGCGGATGGAGGAGCGGACGACTGAGCTGGCGCACAGGGTCAACCAGCTCACCACTATAAACAAGATTAGCCGCGTGGTCACGTCGATCCTCGATCCCGAGGACCTCATGCAGGAGTTCACGAAATCCATCGCCTCCGGCTTCGGATACCCAATCGTCTCCGTCCTGCTCTGGGACCGGGACAGGGGCGAGATCCGTTTCAGGGCCGGGGCGGGCAGCGACATCGACAGCTTTCCAAAGGACCGCGGCCAGAGGATGAAGGAGGGCATAATCGGCCATGCGGCGTACTTCTCGGAGACGCTCGTGACAGGGGATGTCGACGCCGACCCGAGGTACATCAGGGGAGACGTCACTCACACGAAGTCGGAGATCGCCGTTCCGCTCACCTACCGGGGGGAGCTGCTCGGTGTCCTGGACGTACAGAGCGATCAGGGTGACGCCTTCACCCGGAGCGACGTCACGGTCCTGGAGATGCTCACGGACATCCTATCGACCGCCCTCATCAACGCGAGGACCTTCACGGAGCTGAGGGAGCGGGAGAAGGCGTTGTCCATCCTCGACAGGATCAGCAAGCAGATATCCATGCGTCTCGAGACCAAGGTGATTCTGGATCAGGTGGCCAAGGACGCTGCGTCGATGCTGAACGCTGAGAAGGCACTCGTCGGCCTGCTGGAAACAGACAGGGACTACATGAACTGGGTCGCGCTCTGCGGTATCGACATCGACACGATGGACAAGCTCAGGCAGACGGTGGAGATCGGTGTGACTGGCAGGGTCCTGAAGCGCGGGACCGCCGAGATAGTGAACGAGTACGAGTCTGACCCGGACGCGGTCGCCCGGGACGCGAATCTCATCGGGATCCGATCGATGGTCTCGGCCCCGCTGATGNNAACCGCCGCGACAGAGGCGGCTTCAGGAAGAGCGACGCCGTGCTGCTGTCATCGCTCGCGGACCACGCTGCCATCGCGCTCGAGAACGCGAACCTCCTCGCGGACCTCAACAGGACTGTCCGCTCCCAGCTCGCGCTGCTGGACACCGCGGTCTCCCTTCAGCGGGGGATCGACTCGAGCAGCATCTATCAGACCGTCGCGGAGAAGCTGGGAGAGGTGGTGTGGTACGACTCCATCAGCGTATACAAGGTGGATCACGAGGCCAAGATGATGATTCCTGTCGTCGCGAGCGGGAGGAACTCGGATGAGATCATGCAGGACGTGTTCCCGGTGAGCGAGGGGATCTCGGGGCATGTCGCCCAGACCGGGGTCCCTGAGATAGTCAACGACACGTTGGTCGACGACCGGGCTGTCCTGGTGGCGGGCACCGAGGACGACATCGAGCACGAGGCGCTGATGGCCGTGCCCCTGAAAGGCAGGGACAGGGTGGTGGGCGTGCTGACGCTGTACCGCGAGACCGGGGGCAAGTTCTCGGAGGCCGAGCGGGACATCGCCCAGTTGTTCGCCAACCAGGCCGCCGTCGCCGTCGAGAATTTCGAACTCTACAGCACCAGGGAGCACCTGCTCGATGAGTCCCAGAGGAAGATCGAGCAGATGGCGAAGGTGCTGGAGGTCACCACGTCCGTAATGTACATGGACGACCTCGAGACGGTCCTGCAGCATGTCTCTGACGCGGTCGTCGAATCCTTCGGGTTCCGGAGAGCCGTCATCGCGCTGCTTGACCACGATTCCGGGCTGTTCTCCCTCTCCGCATTGACTGGATTCCCTCAGTGGGTCCAGAGGGGAGTGACTTACGAAGGGGACATAGTGCACGAAGGGCTCAGGCCCGAGAACAAGGTGGGGGAGACCGCTCATTACCTGCCGTATGAGAAGCAGGGGTTCGACGTTGACCGGTTCTACTTCCTGGCACATCCCGAGCTTGCCGACAACCCTCGGAAGTCACAGGGTTCATGGCATGAGCGTGACATCCTGATGTTCGCGTTGAAGGACCGCAACGACCAGCTCATAGGTTACATGCTGATCGACGAGCCGAACGACCTGAAGGTGCCAGGGCGCGAACAGCTCGAGGTGCTCGAGATACTCGCGGGCATCGCCTCGATCGCGGCGGTCAACTACCGTTTGTTCGAGCGACAGGTGGACGCGGTCAACGAGATCGCCCTCCTGAACGACCTGATGACGCATGACATCAACAATTTCAACCAGGGCATAATGGGGTATGTCGAGCTGCTCCTGAACGACAGGGATCTCACCGAAGCGCAGAGGAAGTTCGCGGAGCGCGCTCTGGTCCAGGTGAAGAACAACGCGAGGCTGATCGACAACATGCGCACCCTGGCTAAGGTGCGCACCATGGACGAGCGCGCGTTCGTCCCGGAGGACCTTGGGGCCGCGGTGGCCGAGGCCGCGACCGTCGTCTCGAGAATGTTCACGGAGAGGAAGCTCTCGATGGCGTCGACGATCCGGCCCGGGAAGCACTACGTCAGGGCGAACGGCTTCCTCAGGGATCTGTTCGTCAACGTCCTTTCGAACGCGACCAAGTTCGACCAGTCCCGACTCGTCAAGGTGGATGTGTCCGTGGCATCGGAGAACTTCAGCGAGGGCGAGTACTGGCTCGTCTCGGTGAGCGACCGTGGCCGTGGGATACCGGACGACAGGAAGACGACGGTCTTCGAGAGGTTCGCGACAGGCGCGACCGGCATCAAAGGATTCGGCCTGGGCCTGTCGATAGTGCGGACCATAGTCGACAGGTTCGGCGGCAAGATCTGGGTCGAGGACCGTGTCAAGGACGACTTCTCGAAGGGGGCGGTCTTCAGGATACTCCTCCCAAAAGCAGAGCCTCCGGAGTGATGCCTATTATGGCGGGGGGGGGCCTGTCCCGTTTTTTTTGATTGTTCTTTTTACATAATTTCCGCTTCTGCCAGAAGTCAGAGCATCGGGGCTGGGTTCGTGGGGGGGGCTTTGATCA
>DUGQ01000150.1 GCA_013331315.1 Thermoplasmata archaeon | reverse complement strand
CCATCTTGAGCCCTTCGGCGACGAAGGCGTTCATCAGTACCTCCTTGCCAGTGAACGGAGGGCCGTAGACGAGCACGTTCGTCCCGAACGGTATCCCTCCGAGCAGCAGGTCGTCCAATCTCGAGGTGCCGCTCTTCACCTTCTCCAGCTTGATCTCTGCCATGCGGTCGAGCTCGCGCTTCTCGATCTCCTCGTCGATCAGCCCCTGCTCACGTATGCGGAGCTCCTCCTCCTTGACGTGGAGATACTTCTCCTTGTTCCGTATCTCCTCCTCCTTCACGGTCACCTGTCCCTGCAGCTCCTCCAGGCGCTTCTTGAGCGTGATCTCGTCCTGGCTGCCCACCTCGGCCTGCATCTGGGTTACCTTCCGCAGCTCCTCCTGTAGGAGCTTCTCCCGGTACATCAGGTCCTCCTCGCGGCGTATCAGCTCGTCCTCCTTGTACGCCATCGGCTCCTTGAGGCGGTTCATCTCCTCCTCGCGAATGCGGAGCTCCTCCTTGAGCCGCAGAACCTCCTGTTCGCGGAGTACTAGGCTCTTCTCCACCCTCTGGGCCTCCTTGAGCTTGTCCATGGCCTCCTTGTCTATCCCGGCGGAGCCGGCCTTCCCCGCCTGCATGACCTCGTCCTTGTGCTTGAGCTCCAGCGCGGCCTGCTTCAGGTCCCTGTCGAGGCGCTCGATACGCTCCAGCAGCGCCCGCTCCTTGGAGGCGAACTCCTCCAGTGCCTCAGGGGACACGGAGCCAGGCTGCGGGGTGGCGTAGTCTATCAATCCGTCCGCTATCGCCGCCTCCTTCATCTTCAGTTGCAGCTGCATCGCCTCGAGCTGCGCCTCCCTCTGGGAGATCTCCATTTCGCGCCTCTGCAGCTCCTGCGCCTCTGGCGGTATCTCCGAGATGCCCTTCTCGGCCTTGTCCTTCAGTGACGATATGATGCCGTTCAGCTCGTCGACCTTGTGTTGCAGGTTCTCTTTGGCCGCCATCTCCTCGGCCAACTTGTCGGCGAGATTCTCACCTCTGATGTCCGACCCCTGCTGCTTCTTGATGAATTTGATGACCGCGATGCTCCCGCGCTTGACGTTCTCGAGCTCCTCCTCCAGATGGGCCGACCTCCTCTTCTCGTCCTCCAACTCGGCCTTCATCTTCGTGACCTCGTCGACGAGGGCCTGCGGGTCGAACTCGCCGGACTCGATCTGACGGATCTTCTCTATGAGGACCTCCCTGAGCTGAGTCACCTCGGCCTCTCGCTTCTTGAGCTCTCTCTTCGGGACCACGACCTCCGGCTTGGCCAGCTCCGCCGTGTCCTGGAGCCACGAATCTATCGATTCCTCCTCTCCGGCGAGCCACTTCACGAGGGTGGCGTCCGGCTTGATCTCCGGCTNNCTCGTCGCCTCCGCCTGTGGCGCCTGTGGCAGTTCCTCTCCCGACAGCCACGCGGACAGGCCGTCCTCCTCTCCGGCCAACCAACTGGCGAGGCTCTTGTCCTCCTGGGGGATCGACATCCCCCTGGCGCTTCGTATGATCCTCTGGGCCAACCCCTGGCTGATGCCCTTCAGGCTGGAGAGCTGCTCGGCCTCGGCGTTCTGGATGTCGCTGACACTCTTGAACCCGGCATCGTGGAGGATCACCGCCTTGCCCTTCTTCATCCCAGGAACGGACATCAGCTCGTCAAGGTTCCTTTCGCCCGTTTCCTCTTCTCCCTCTTCCTGGGGGTTCTGATCCTCCTCTGGCTGAAGAACTGCCCCGCACTGACTGCAGGTATCTGAGTCCGCGGGGGAGGCGCTGTTGCACTCAGGACAGGTGATCTCCTCGGCCTTCGCCTTCTTCTTCCTTGCCATCAGGGCTCTCCTTTCGATCCTACAGTGTCATACAAGCCGATAACAGTAACATCGCAGCGATGATTCGTCGACTATCTCGCGCTCGAGACCAGGGGTCGATGCGAGTCGGCGCCGTCCCCAGACTGGCCTTAGCGGTCTTAATAGTCAGACTGTGATATATATAATTACTTCGCTGGGCCTGTGCGGGAGTCCTCGTGGGCTGGACAGCCGACCAAAAGTGAGAAATGGGGGAGGAGTTGATGCTGATGCGGGAGAATGGTTGCGAAGACGGAGAAAGGGGAGAAGGGGGAACGTATAGGCGTTTTCGTCTGTCATTGCGGAACCAACATCGCTGGAACGGTCGACTGTAAGGCCGTGACGGAGGACATCCTGGACGCGCCGGGGGTCGTGTTCAGCAAGGACAACACGTACACCTGCTCTGAGCCTGGTCAGAACGAGATCGTCGAGGCGATCAAGAAGCACGGGCTGACGAAGGTCGTCATCGCGTCATGCTCCCCGAAGATGCACGAACGCACGTTCAGGAAGACATTGGAGAGCGCAGGCCTCAACCCGTACCTGCTCGAGGTCGTGAACCTCAGGGAGCAGTGCTCGTGGGTCCACAAGGATAAGGCCGCGGCCACACGAAAGGCCAAGGCTCTCGTGAGAGGCGGGGTCAGGCGCGCGGCCGCCCTCGCCCCTCTGCACCCTTCGGAGGTATCGCTCTCGAAGGACGTCCTGGTCATCGGGGGAGGCATCGCTGGCATATCCGCGTCCCTACAGCTCGCCAACTCCGGCTACAACGTCAGCCTCGTGGAGCGGGAGGCGAGCATAGGTGGCAGGATGGCCCAGCTCAGCAAGACCTTCCCGACGCTTGACTGCGCCCCCTGCATTCTGAGCCCGAGAATGGTCGAGGCAGGCGCTCACCCCAAGATAGACCTGATGACGAGGAGCGAGGTAGCAGCCGTCGAAGGCACGCCTGGCAACTACGAAGTGACTGTGAGGATGTCCCCGCGCGGCGTCGATCCCAAGAAATGCACTGGCTGCGCGAAGTGTGAGAAGGTGTGCCCCGCCAAGGTGCCGAATGAGTTCGAGGAGGGGCTCTACGAGCGGAAGGCGATATACAAACCGTTCCCGCAGGCCGTCCCCGCGTCCTACGTGGTCGACTTCGAGAGCTGCAAGGACTGCGGGGCCTGCGAGAAGGTATGCACGGCGAAGGCTATCGACCGGGAGGAGAAGGAACGGACGGTCACGGTCAAGGTCGGGAGCATCATCGTGGCCACCGGGTTCGATATGTTCGATGTCGGGAAGTTGGGTGAGTACGACACCTCCCTGCCCGATGTCATCACCGCTACGCAGATGGAGCGTATGATGATTAACGAGGCGGGGGCCGGCATGATACTGAAGCGCCGTTCCGACGGCGCCAGGGTGAAGAAGGTGGCCTTCGTCCTGTGCGCCGGCTCCAGGACTCGGCAGGTCGGGGTGCCGTATTGCAGCAAAATATGCTGCAACTACGCCACCAAGCAGGCGGTCATACTGCGGAAGACGTTCCCGTACATGCAGGTCTATGTCTACTACATCGACATGAGGACCGCGGGCCGCGGGTTCGAGGAGTTCTACGCGAGGGCTCAGGAGGAGTTCGGCGTCCGGTTCATCCACGGCAAGGTCGCTTCGATCCAGGCGGGCGTCAAGGGCGTACTCGTCAGGGCCGAGGATGTCGCGCTCGGAGAGGTGATCGAGAACGAGTTCGACCAGGTCGTGCTCTGCACCGCTATGCTCCCCTCCAAAGGCACGGCTGAGCTGGCCAAGGCGTTGAAAGTCCCTCTGGGCGAGGATGGCTTCGTGTCAGAGAAGCACCCGAAGCTCGATCCAGTGTCCACTCACAGGACGGGGATATTCGCCGCGGGGGCGGTCATAGGCCCGAAGGACGTGAGGGACAGCGTCGTCGACGGGAGAAGCACCGCCTCGCATGTCATGGAGTTCCTCGGTGCCGGGAAGATGCTGATAGACCCGGTCAAGGCGCAGGTGGTCGATGGCTCGAAGTGCACCAAGTGCATGGCCTGCGAGGCCGTGTGCCCCGCCAAGGCCATCACGGTGGTGGAGATGCCTGACATAGACCAAATGGCCTGTATAGGGTGCGGAGCGTGCGTCTCGGAGTGCCCGACCAAGGTGTTCGAGCTCGCGCATTACACCGAGTTCCAGATCAAGCAGGAGCTGGAAGGGATCCTCGCGGACAGCGGGGACGAGACGACGATTCTGGGCTTCTTCGGGGACGTGCTCTCCTACGTGGCCGCTGACTCCGCGGGAACCGCGAGGATGGAATATCCGCCCAGCATGCGAATGGTCAGGGTGCCGTCCGCCGCCAGGGCCGGCAGAGAGGAGATACTGACGGCCTTCGCCTTGGGCGCGGACGGCGTCGCGCTGTCCGACGAGGAGGGCGGCGAGGTCGCGCACGTGGTCGAGAGACGGCTGGAGGCCATGCAGGACGAGCTCGACTCGCTCGGAATAGGCAGGGAGCGGGTGACGTTCATCCCGATGCTGCTGCCGATATACAAAGTGCTCCCGAAGATGATCGAGACGTTCGACAAGAAAGTCTCGTCGCTGGGGAAGGTCCCGCCGGAGGCGAGGGCCAAGGCGCGTTCGGCGGCCGAGAAGCGCGCGGACCCAGTCTTCGGAAAGGGCTGAGGGGTCGCGCGCACGCGTCGGTGACCCGCACTCGTGTCCGCACGCCCTGGCGCGGGTGACTGGCACCCTATCTAAACCTATTTATATTGATTTGTAGCATTAGAATGTGTATCGCGCGCCTGGCTCACAGGACAGTGATTGTGGATGCAGAAGCGAGTTCTCGTCAAGATAAAGAAGGACAAGACAGAGCTCAGCCTTCGCGAGGTCCTGGAGAAGATACAGGAGCTGCAGGCGGAGCATCCGGACGAGGACGTGTTCTTCGACGGTGACGAGTACGCGATATGCGTCCGACCCAAGAAGGCCTCTCCGTGAGGCAGGGTTAAAATAAGGACACGGTCAATCGTGACGCAGGTTCCCACACATGCCAGGCAGAGTCACGATCGGTCTCTACAACTCCTACGACCCAGTCAGGTTCCATGAGTCGCACAGGAGGGCGTTGGCCCGGGCGGGCCCGTTGGCTCTCGCCTTCGACTGCAACCTCGCGACCTTCGGCTTCCCGTTCGATCGTGAACTTCTGACCCCCGCGGAGATCGCCGAGTGGGTGTCGACGACGACCAGCATAGGGGAGGGTGGCAGGTACCTCGTCGAGCTTACCCAGAAGGGCCGTTATTCCAGGTTCGACTTCCCAAGGAAAGGGTTCCCTCCGCAGTTGGGAGTGCCTGTGATCACGACGAGCAAGCCGGACGCCGGCAAGAGCACGAGTGTGAAAGCCCTGAGGGAGATGGTCCAGGCGGGCAGGTCTGTCCTGCTGATATTCGGCTTGGGTCCCCACGGCCTCCCCAAGGACGTCATGGGCGTGGGCGAGCTCCACTTCGACGTGACAGGTCGGGGGATGTCGCTTGAGACATGTACCGCCCTAGGTTCCGTGGTGGGGGCCCTCATGGGCAGGTGAACCGTCAGTACTTGGAGTACTCGATGCTGAGCGAAGGTACTCTGACAGCCCCGCCCTTGACTGCCCGGCCGACGACCTCTGCCCCCTTGCCCGCCACGCGGATCGCGTCGTCAGCGTGGTTGTCAGGCACCACGATGGCGAAGCCCATACCCATGTTGAAAGTCTGGTACATCTCCTTGTCGCTGACCCCACCGAGCTCTTGGAGGACACCGAAGATGGCGTTCGCCTTGGCGGGGTCAGATATCTCGNNTGTTCCTGAGCCCTCCCCCTGTGATGTTCGCCATCCCCCTGACATCGACGGCATCCAGGAGCTTCAGGACCTGTTTGACGTAGATCGCGGTCGGTTCGAGGAGTTCCATGCCTATCGATCTTCTCAGCCCCTTGACCCTGCTCCTCATTCGGAGGCCGTTCGTCTCGACGATCTTCCTTGCGAGCGTGAGGCCGTTCGAGTGGATACCTGTGCTGGGGAGCGATATCAGGGAATCTCCCGGGCGGACGCTGTCCCCTGTGACGATCCTCTTCTTCTCGACCATCCCCAGGCACGTACCGGCGAGGTCGAACCCTTTGACGATCTCGGGCAGGACCGCTATCTCACCTCCCACTATGGTCATGTTGGACATTCTGGCGCCCTCCTCGAGGCCCTTGCCTATCTGGGAGGTTATCCTGGCGTCGGGCTTGTCGATCGCTATGTAGTCCACGAAGGCGATGGGCTCGGCCCCAACGCATATGGTGTCGTTGACGTTCATCGCGACGCAGTCGATGCCGATAGTGTCCCACTTCCGGAGCTCATCAGCCACCATGAGCTTCGTGCCGACACCGTCCGTGCACATGGTGAGCGCCACGTCGCCGAAGTCTACTAGGCCGGTGAAGTGCCCCTCGAGCCTCAACGGCCTGCCGAACCCCTTCCGTCTGAAGGCTAGGTTCTCGACTAGCGCGGCAATGCTGTCGGACTTCTTGTCTATGTCCACCCCGGCCTTGGCATAGGTCATACCCCTCGGCATTCACTTATCCCCTTTGGCAGATGGCCGATGGCTTATTCCGCCTATACCTTTTGCGCATACGTGCCGGCGCGGCGGCCGTCGGAAACCATAATCTTATTGCCCGTGCATGCTCTGGTCGATATCTTGACCAAGGCCTGGCGGACCGACCGCAAACGGGACCACTACTACCGCAAGGCGAAGAGGGAGAACTACAGGAGCAGGGCGGCGTACAAGCTGAAGCAGCTCGACTACAAGTACGACATCATCCGCCCCGGCGATACCGTCGTAGACCTCGGCGCCTCACCCGGGGGGTGGTCTCAGGTCGCCTCCGAGTTGGTGGGTCCGGAGGGGAATGTGTTCGCCCTAGATCTGGAGCGTTTCCCGCCGTTGGAGGGCGTCACGTTCGTCCGAGGAGACATACGCAAGGAGCCCGTCGTCGAGCGTCTTCTCGAGCAGATGACCAAGGGCGCGGACGTCGTCATATCCGACATGGCCCCGAACATCAGCGGGAACTACCCCTACGACCACGCACGGTCCGTCGATCTCTGCGAGCACGCGTTGGTCTTCGCGACGAGGGTGCTGAGGGAGGGAGGCAACTTCGTGGCCAAGATGTTCTACGGGGACATGACCAAAGGATATGTCGGCCTGGTACGTCGGTCCTTCGACGAGGCCCACGTCACCCATCCCAGGGCGAGTCGGTCGACCAGCTCCGAGGTCTACGTGATCGGCCTCGGGTACAACGGTCGCGAGATCAGTCCCAGAACCGCTTCGTCCGAGCGTAACTGACCTCGGCCTCGAGTATGTCCTTCAGGAACTCGAACTCCTCCAGATGGTACCTCGCCAGTATCCGTCCCGCGGTGTCCGGCCCGATACCCCTTCCCACGAGCGCCATGACCGCCTTCCGCCCATGGGCCATGACCAGGTTCGCGTTCTTGTATATCTTCTTGAGCAGCTTGAGATCCTCGTCACCGGCGGCGCCCTTCTTGAGGACATCGAAGTCCTTTCTCGCGTACGGCTGGATGGCCGCCAGGAGGACCCCGCCGCACTTCTGGCACTTGATCCGCTCTGGCAGACTCTCCACCTTGGAGCGTCTCTGGCTCCTGCAGTTCATGCAGACCATGACGATGTCCTCGGACATCAGACGTCCTTTGAGCGCCATCAGCACGGTCTTGTCCGCTCTCCGAGGCTGCATGAGCTCCTGTCTCTTGCCTATGGCCTGCGTCCCCATGGGAGACAGTGGCCCAACGACGACCTCTATCCGTCCGTCCCTCATTTTCCGGAGCAGCTCGGCCGCCAGGTCGACATCCATGTTCTCCCACAGCGTCTTGGCGATCGCCTCGTCGAATATCGGCGTGTGTTCGAAGACCTCCATCAACTTGGATATGTTCAACATCTTGTAGTCGGCGTCCTTCCTGACCGCGCCGAACTTCTTCGCGACGTGTATGAACTGCCATCTGAGGTAGGACGAGTTACGGAGGACGATCCTCATCAGCTGCCCGAGCGAGTCCGGGTCGGTCTCCCTGAGCACCTTGAGGACGTCCGATGCCCTCAGCCCCTTCGGCGTCTCGAGGACTATGCTGTACGGCTCAGTCTGCACGCCTATGCTCTCGCCGAACCTGGCAGTGAGAAGCGAGGTCACCAGCTTCGAGAGCGTCTCGTTCACCTTCGTGCCGAAGCAGCAGTTGATAACTATCACCCCGTCCCCCTGCTCCACGGTGACTCGCTTGTCCGTCGGTAACGGGAGGTCCCCCTGGTCGGCAACCCATGACCGTATCTCCTTCCTGGCGTCGTCATCGGCGGGGTACAGGTCGAGCGGGAGTGTGCGCCTCATGGCCCCGACCTCCTGCGCGACCTCGTACGGGACAGGTATCTCCTCCCCGACCCATGAGGGGGTCGCCCCGATCTCAGGGACCTCCTCGACGAGCACCTCGTCCTCCCCAATCTCGACCACTCGCCAGGTCCGTCCGCGGGCGACGAAGGTGGCGTACGGTTCCGCGTACGACGCCACGAAGCTCTCGTCCAGCGTGCCGATAATCGCCCTGGAGGAGACGTCCCTTATCCTGTAGGTCCTCTCGTCAGGGATCATCGAGATGTTGTCGTAGAAGTACCTGCGCCCGGTCGTCTTCCGTCTGAAGGAGTCCTCGTCGTTCCATATCACGTGCAGCTCGGAGAGCAGCATCAGCACCGCGTCGAAATCCGCCCTGGGGAGTCTCCTGAAAGGGTACGCACGGGTCAGCACCTCGAACGCCCGGTCCTTGTCGACCCTCGGCTCGGTCAGAGTCATCGCGACGATCTGGTTCGCGAGCACGCCCAGCGGGTTATCCCTGATGGAGAACTTCTCCAGCTCCTCCACCATCGCGCGCCTCGCAATGACCAGGCTCTCCGCCGTCTCCGCCGCCGACGTGCAGATGACCGCTCCGAACGAGACGGCGTCGTGTCTGTGTCCAGACCTGCCGACCCTCTGTATCAGCCGTGTGACCTGCCTCGGCGAGTTGAACTGTATCGTGAAATCCGCAGACCCAACATCTATCCCAAGCTCAAGGGACGACGTGCAGACCAGAGCCTTGAGTTTCTGCGACTTGAACTCGTCCTCCATCTGCACTCTGATCTCTTTGGAGAGCGAACCGTGGTGCACGCCGATCGCGAAGGACTCATCCCACAGGTGGTACCTCACTCCCAACGCCTCAGCGGAGTCTCTGGTGTTCACGAAGAACAGCGTGGAGTTGTGGTCGTCGACAAGCTGCCTGCATCTGCTCATGCAGGCGAGATGCTTGGTGTCGGTCTGCAGCCTGTCCGCCAGGCTCCCGTCGCCCTCGTTCGGCACAGGGCTCTCGACATGCACCCTCATGTCCTTCACTGCCGAGACCCTCAGGGTGCGCACGGCCCGTCCCCTTCCCGCAAGATGGCCGGATATCTCGTCGACCGATCCGACGGTGGCGGATAGCCCGATCCTCTGGTACTCCCCCGCTATCTCGACCAGCCTTTCGAGCGCCACTGACAGCTGCGCGCCGCGCTCATCCTCGGCGAGCTCGTGTATCTCGTCAACTATCACGAACCGGACTTTGGACAAGTGCGCCCTCAGGTTCCTTCCGGTGAACATTATCTGGAGGGTCTCAGGGGTGGTGATGATCACATCGGGCGGGTTCTTGGACTGGGCCGTTCTCTCCGATTGGGTCGTGTCCCCGTGGCGCACCGCGATCCTTAGACCCAACGCCTCGCAGAGCTCTCTCAGTCTGTGCCAGAGGTCGCGGTTCAGAGCCCTCAGAGGTGTGACGTAGACGCATCTGATGCCCCCGCTCTCGCCCTCGGCCAGCCGCTGCAGCACAGGTATCATCGCCGCCTCGGTCTTGCCTATCCCCGTCGGGGCGACCAGCAGGACGTTGTCCCCGGCCAATATCGCGGGGAGCGCGAGCCTCTGCGGTTCCGTGAGCTCGGCTATGCCTCTTCGTGACAGACACTGCTGGAGCCCGGGGTCCAGGTCATCTAGGCCAATCATCCAACTAGTCGCAGGCCGGAGGCCAGTATTTATCATTTGGGCCGGGGAGCTCACACGTTCTTCTGGCCACGTCGTCCTTGACGGATGTTCATCCTGAAACCGACTATTCTAAGATTGTACCAAAACGGCTATCTATGGTCATAACCTGACAAAACGACAGCGAGGGGGGTTTAAGCGTCTTGAGGAGAAGATTCGCGGGAATACTACTGGCTGGTGTTATGCTACTGGCGAGCCTGTCCGTGGCAAACACCTTGGTGCTCGGGGGAAAGGGTCAGAACGGACTGGCCGCGACGGCTGTGCCGATCGAGGATGCCGAATGGACCGTCATGATATACCTGGACGGAGACAACAACCTGGAAACGTACGCGTTGATGGACCTCGCCGAGATGGAGGCGGTTGGCTCCGTCGATGGCGTCAACGTCGTCGTTCTGATGGACACGTACTCTCTGTTGGAAGAGACTCACTGGTACGTGATGGACTCTGCAGGGTCGGCCCACGTGGAGCTCGTTGACGGAGTGTATCAGTCGCACTGCGACTGCGACCTCGTGGTCGGCGGGTGTCCCGGCGAGCTGAACATGGGTGACCCAGACACGTTGACCTACTTCATCGAGACCGCCATGACCTTCGCCCCAGCGGAACACTACATGGTGAACCTGTGGGACCACGGAGGCGGCTGGTACGGCCTGTGCAGCGATGACACCGGAAACGAGGACGGGGTCAGGGACTCTCTCTCGTTGGACGAGACTGCGAAAGGGATAGCGGCCGGTCTCCCGGACGACTTCAAGCTCGACATCTTCGCGTCGGACGCGTGCTTCATGGGGACGATAGAGGTTGCGTACGAGGTCAGGGACATCGCGGACTACATGGTCGCGTCAGTCACGACCGTCCCGGGCTTCGGCTGGGACTACACTCTGTTCCTGGAGTACATGCATCTCCTGGACGTCATGGATCCGGGCCGAGTCTGCGAGGTCGCGGTCGACGCGTACAACGACGCCTACGAGGTGTACTGCGCCGGAGCCGGGATCGGCGGATTCCCGTACGTGAGCTGCTCGAAGATGGTCCTGAGCGAGATCGAGAAGCTGGTCGGCGTGGACGCCGAGATCGGCGTGGACAAGCTCTCGGACGTGCTGTTGGAGCTGGTCCAGGACTACTCGTACAGAGGCGCGATCGAGTCCTCGGAGTCACAGACACCACAGATCCAGTTCAAGGGCGAGATATTCCCGTTCGCCGACCTGGGAAGTCTCCTGGAGCTGTTGGGTGAGAAGATACCCGAGATCAGCGAGCTGACAGAAGGCACGTTGGAGCTGTTGAAGGCCGCCGTCCCGTACTGCGACTCGATAACGACGGACGCCGAGAAAGAGGCCTGCATCAACACGTACGGGCTGTCGATATACTTCACGCAGTCCGTGGAGAAGTACAGGGACTACTACGGCGACCCCGCGAGGGGGATAGACTTCGCCTTGGATACGAACTGGAACGAGTTCCTGGACATCTTCTGTATGGACTGAACGAAACACTCGAAAAAAGAGGGCTGAAGGGGGGAACCGAAAGCCTGCTTTGAGGAGAAGTCCGCAGGACTTCCTGGGACCCGGTCCCTTGCGTGGGACCGGCCCAGTTCATTTCTTTGCACATTGCTATTTATTACGACTGCGATTCAGCCACCGATAGGATGGCGAGCATAGAATCGGTGAAGGGTCGGGAGATAATCGACTCGAGGGGCAACCCGACAGTCGAGGTCGAGGTCTCGCTCAGCGACGGAAGCGTGGGACGTGCGGCGGTTCCCTCCGGCGCGTCGACAGGCACGAGGGAGGCGCTGGAGCTGAGGGACGGCGACGAGGCGAGGGATGCCGGAAAGGGCGTGCTGAAGGCCGTTGGGAACGTCGACGATGTCATCGGCCCGAAGATTGTGGGCATGGACCCGGAGAAGCAGGGCGAAGTTGACGCCGCGATGCTCGAGCTCGACGGCACCGAGAGCAAATCCAGGCTTGGGGCGAACGCGATGCTGGGTGTCTCTCTCGCGGTGGCTAGGGCGGCCTCAGTCAGCGTTGGGAAGCCATTGTACGTTCATCTCGGTGGCGAGGACGCCAGGACGCTCCCTGTACCCATGATGAACATCCTGAACGGGGGCGCTCACGCCGACAACAACCTGGACTTCCAGGAGTTCATGTTCATACCTCTGGGCCGGACATACAGCGAGTCTCTTCGGATGGCGGTCGAAGTCTTCCAGAGGCTGAGGTCCAACCTCGGAACTAGGGGCCTGAGCACTTCTGTGGGGGACGAAGGAGGATTCGCCCCTCGGCTGGAATCACACGACCAGGCCCTGGAGCTGATTGTCGAGTCCGCGGAGCAGCTCGGTCTTCGTCCCAGGACGGATTTCGCGCTCGCCCTCGACGTCGCCGCAAGCGAGTTCTACGACGGCACTTCGTACCTGCTCCGCAAGAGCACTGGTGAGAGGCTCTCGAGCGGCGAGATGGCCGACATGTACTCGGCCCTGATGGGCAAGTTCCCCGTGGCGTCGATAGAGGACCCGCTGTCTGAATCCGACTGGGAGGGATGGACGGAGCTGACGGCTTCACTGGGTAGCCAGGTGCAGCTGGTTGGAGACGACATCTTCGTGACGAACCGGAAGATCCTCGAGGAAGGAGTGGAGAAGGGGGTCGCGAACGCCATCTTGATCAAGGTCAATCAGATCGGC
>DUGQ01000175.1 GCA_013331315.1 Thermoplasmata archaeon | reverse complement strand
CAGGAACGTCGTACACGGGTCCGACTCGTCGGAGAGCGCCAAGCGCGAGATAAACCTGTTCTTCAACGACTACGAGCTGCACACGTACGAGAAGCCCGAAGAGGAATGGCTCTTCGAGAAGTAGGACGTGTCGGGGCAGCCGACATTCGGGCGCGGCCAGCGTGCCGCGCCTGGCGTTTTCCATTTCAGTAGGTTAACTTGATATACCGTCCAGCCCTTGGGCGGAATTGTGCCCGTTAGACAGCCGATAGTCTCCGTTCTGGGTCATGTCGACCACGGCAAATCGNNGGGAGGGATCACGCAGCACATCGGCGCCACGGACGTGCCGATCGAGACGATATACTCGCTCTGCGGACCCCTCATCGGGGGCAGGCAGTTCACGGTTCCGGGGCTGCTGTTCATCGATACCCCGGGCCATTATTCGTTCGTGAGCCTCAGGAGCCGGGGAGGGGCGCTCGCGGACCTCGCCGTGCTCGTCATAGACATCAACGAGGGGCTCAAGCCGCAGACCGTCGAGTCCATCAGCATACTGCGGAAGCTGAGGACCCCCTTCGTGGTCGCGGCGAACAAGATCGACCTCATACCCGGCTGGAGGGCGCAGAGGGGCAAGCCCATAGGCGAGTCCCTGCAGGCCCAGGACCCGAGGGTCGTATCCGAGCTTGACGAGAGGATATACGCGCTCGCGGGACGACTCTACGAAGTCGGCGAGTTCAGCGCCGACAGGTTCGACAGGATTACTGATTTCACCAAGTCGGTCGCGGTGCTCCCCCTCAGCGGAAAGACGGGAGAGGGGCTCCCGGACCTCCTACTCATACTGATCGGACTAGCGCAGAGGTTCCTTGGGAGCGACCTGCGAACTGAGGAGGGCCCGGCCGAGGGCACGGTGCTCGAGGTCAAGGAGGACAAGGGACTGGGGACGGTCATGGACACCATCGTCTACTCCGGCACCCTTTCAGTCGGGGACACGATCGTCATCTCATCCACGAGGAACGGCCCGATCCAGACCAAGGTCAGAGCGCTGCTGCGGCCGAAGCCGCTGGACGAGATCAGAGACCCCAACCAGAGGTTCGACAGCGTGAAGGCCGTCTCCGCCGCGGCGGGGATAAGGGTGGTCGCCCCGAACCTCGAGAACGCCCTCGCCGGCGGCATGATCAGAGTCGCGAACGACGAGGTGGACAAGGCGCTGGATGACGTGCGCAGGCAGAGCTCGATAGATGTCGAGCTGTCCGAGCAAGGCATCATCGTGCGCGGGGACACCGTGGGCTCCCTGGAGGCCCTCGCCTTCGAGGCGAAGAACGCGGAGATGCCGATAAGGAAGATCGACATAGGCAACGTTTCGAGGAAGGACGTCATGGAGGCATCCAACTTCGACGACCCGCTCCACAGGGCGATATTCGCGTTCAATGTCGACGTCAATGCGGACGCGCGCGACGCAGCCCGTGAGCTCGGGGTCGTCCTGTTCGAGAGCAAGGTGGTCTACAAGCTGCTCGAGGACTACGAGGCGTGGTGCGGCGAACGCTCGCGGGAGCTCGAGGCGCAGAAGAGGTTGGAGATATCGTACCCTGGCAAGATATCGATCCTGCGGGACCACGTGTTCCGCGTGAGCAAGCCCGCCATCGTCGGCGTCCGGGTCCTAGCGGGCAGGATCAGGTCGGGACAGACGCTGATGAGGGACGACGGCCGGCCTGTCGGCAGGATAAAGAGCATAAGGAGCGGCGACAAGACCCTTCCGGAGGCCCGCATGGGCGAGGAGGTCGCGGTCGCGATAGACGACGCGACAGTGGGGAGGCAGATAGACGTCGAGGACATACTCCTGGTGGACATCCCCGAGGGGCACGCGCGCGAGCTGCTCTCGCAGAAGCTTTCGTCCGACGAGCAGGAGGTCTTGGACATCGTAGTCAAGATCAAGCGGAGGGAGAGCCCGTTCTGGGGGAGCTGAGGCCCCCCGCCAACCGTGCCGGACCAGCGTTCCAGTCCCTCCCGAAACCTATATAACTCCTTGCGCATTAGGGCGTCCTGCAACACCGGAGTGGATTGTGTGGCAGAGTTCAGAGCCGTCATAAACGATACAAAGGACGGGAAGTCGTATCAGACCCCGGTATCCGGTCATCACGCGAACTCGCTCATAGGCAAGAGGATAGGCGATGTCATCGACGGGATATTCGTAGGGCTGCCCGGCTACAAGCTGACCATCACGGGCGGGAGCGACAAGGACGGCTTCCCGCTCAGGAAGGACCTTCCAGGTCCCCGCAGGAAGAAACTGCTCGTGTCCAAGAGCATAGGCTTCAGGGCCAAGGAGGGAGGCCTCAGGAGGAAGAAGAACTTCAGGGGCAACACCGTATCCCCCGACACAGTCCAGGTCAACCTCAAGGTCACCCAGCACGGCGCCAAGCCCGTCGCCGAGCTCATCAAGAAAGAGGAGAAGAAGGAATAATGAATGTCCCCTCGCAGCCAGAGACGAACATCGGCATGATCGGCCATGTGGACCATGGCAAGACCACGCTGACCAAGGCTCTGACGGGCGAGTGGACGGACAGACACTCTGAGGAGGTCAAGCGAGGCATATCGATCAGGCTGGGTTACGCGGACGCCGCGTTCTACAAGTGCGGGTCTTGCGAGGAGCCAGCGTGTTACACCAACCAGCCCGAGTGCCCCAGCTGCAAGGGCGAGTGCGAGCTGCTCAGGGCTGTCTCCTTCGTGGACTCGCCCGGCCACGAGACGCTCATGGCCACGATGCTGTCCGGCGCGGCGATCATGAACGGCGCCCTGCTGCTCGTGGCGGCGAACGAGAAGTGCCCTCAGCCGCAGACGCGGGAACACCTGATGGCTCTCAGCATCATCGGCGTGGACAAGATAATCGTGGTCCAGAACAAGGTCGACCTGGTCACCAAGGAGCAGGCCCTTCAGAACCACAAGGAGATCAAGGAGTTCCTCAAGGGCACGATCGCGGAGGACGCGCCCATAATCCCGATATCCGCGCATCACAACATGAACATAGACACTCTCATAATGGCGATCGAGAAGACGATCCCCACACCCAAGCCGTCGAGGACGAACCCTGTGAGGATGTACGTGGCGAGGTCCTTCGACGTGAACGTCCCGGGCACGAAGCTGAAGAGCCTCCGGGGCGGCGTCATCGGTGGCTCGCTCATCGAGGGCAACCTCAAGGTGGGCGACGAGATAGAGATACGTCCTGGCAGGAAGGTGGAGTCGGGGAGGGGCGTCACATGGGAGCCGATCGTGACATCCGTGCGGTCGTTGCTCGCGGGCACCCTGAAGCTCGACGAGGCCACGCCGGGCGGGCTTGTCGCGATAGGCACGGGCCTCGACCCGAGCCTGACGAAGTCCGACTCCCTCGTGGGGAGGATCGCTGGCAAGCCGGGCACGCTCCCCCCTGTTTCCGACTCGCTCTCGATCAGGACCGAGCTATTGAACCGCGTGGTCGGAATGTCGTCCGAGCAGGCGGTCGAGGGACTCAAGACGAACGAGCCGCTGATGCTGAGCGTGGGCACGGCGACCACCGTGGGCGTCGTCACGAGCGGGAGGACGGACTCGGCCGACATCTCGCTGAAGATACCCGTCTGCACGGAGAGGGACCAGCGCATAGCCATATCGCGTCGGATCGCCGGCAAGTGGCGTCTGATAGGATACGGCGTGGTGCAGTAGGACCGGGTGAGGATTCTCTTGGTGGAAGCTCTGGTGCTCGATTCCAACGGCCTTCTGATGCCCTTCCAGTTCAGGATCAACATCGACAGTGAGATAAGGCGACTCTTGGGCGATGTCAGGGTCCTCGTCCC
>DUGQ01000238.1 GCA_013331315.1 Thermoplasmata archaeon | reverse complement strand
AACGGCCACTGCACCTACCTGCCGGGGAACCGGTGGATCCTCAACGACACCTACCCGGACCGGGAGCGCCTCCAGAATCCCTATCTCTACCACGTGGAGACGGGGAGGCGGGTCCCCCTGGGGCATTTCCATCTTCCCCGGGAGTACTCCGGCGAGTGGCGCTGCGACCTCCACCCGCGGTTCAGCCCGGACGGGAAGAAAGTCGTCATCGATTCCCCGCACGAGGGGAACGGGCGCCAGCTCTACCTCCTCGACGTGAGCGGGATCGTCGGATAGGCCGGCGGGATTGACATCGGGGGGGGGGCAAGCTAGTTTCTGTCGGCGGCGGACCGCCGTTCTCTGGAGACGACCATGGCCAAGCCGGAACTGACCCTCAAGTCCCTCGACAGGCTCTTCCCGAAGGATTTCACGCCGGCCCAGAAGGCCCGGGCCCGGACGCTCTTCCTGGAGGAGGTGGCGCTCTCGGCGCACCGGTTCTTCACCGGGAAGATCATGTCCGTGCCGAAGGCGGGCCTCTGGGGCTTCAACTGGTTCAACGTGTGGTACACACCCGGGGTCTCCCGGGTCTCGACGGCCATCCGAGGGGGCCAGGAGTGGTTCGTCTCCGGCGTCTCGAACCGGGCAGACCCCAGCGAGCACCCGGGGTTCGAGAACGCCTCCTTCGCCCTGTCCAACAAGAGCAACCTGGTGGGGGTGGTGAGCGACTCGACCCGCGTTCTGGGCGACGGGGACTGCACCCCGCCGGGGGGTCTCGGGGTGATGGAAGGGAAGTCCTTCCTCATGAAGTACCTGGGGGGGATCGACGCGATCGCCCTGTGCATCAACAGCAGGAACTACAGCGGCGAGAGCTGTGCCGAGAAGATCATCGAGTTCGTGCAGATGGTGGAGCCGAGCTTCGGCGCCATCAACCTCGAAGACATCCAGCAGCCGGAGTGTTACAAGGTCCTCGATACCCTGCGCGAGGCGTGCAACATCCCGGTGTGGCACGACGACGCACAGGGGACCGGGTGCGTGACCGTCTCGGGGCTGCTGAACGCCCTGAAGGTCGCCGGCAAGGACTTCGACAAGGCTCGCATGGTCCTGATCGGTGCCGGCGCCTCGAACACGACGATCGCCCGGCTCCTCATCACCATGGGTGCCGACCCGGAGCTGATGGTCCTGTTCGACACCAAGGGGGCGCTCCACACCGGGCGCGAGGACCTCAAGGCGGACAAGCGGTTCTACCGCAAGTGGGAGCTCTGCGAGCAGACCAATCCGGGAGGCCGCTGGATGACCCAGGAGGAGGCCTGCAAGGGCGCCGACGTGCTGATCGCCCTGTCGGCCCCGGGGTCGGTGAAGGCGGAGTGGGTGAGCACGATGGCGAAGAACGCGATCGTCTTCGCCTGCGCCAACCCCGTTCCGGAGATCTACCCGCACGAGGCCAAGGAGGCCGGCGCCCTGGTCGTGGCCACGGGACGCGGGGACTTCCCGAACCAGGTGAACAACTCGCTTGGGTTCCCAGGCATATTCAGGGGCACGCTGGACGTGAAGGCGAAGACTATCTCAGACACGATGTGTCTCGCCGCGGTCCTGGCGATAGCCAAGACGGCGGAGGATAACGGCCTGAGGGAGGACTACATCGTCCCGACCATGGACGAGTGGGAGGTCTTCCCGAGAGAGGCGGTCGCGGTGGGCATGGCCGCGATCAAGGAGGGCCTCGCGAGGGAGAAGCACAGCCGCAAGGACCTGTACGAGAAGGCGGAGTCCATCATCAGGCGCGCAAGGAACCAGACGAAGTATCTGATGAAGGGCAAGTACATCCTCCCGCCACCGAAGGTGTGAGCTGGGCTAGGCTGCCCGCTCCGAAACCCGTTCAAGCAAACCTCTTAGGATTCTTCCTATCGCCCGAGAATGAATAGGGTAAGCTGGGCACCGCCATCGATCTCTTCTGGGAGGATGTGAGAATCGCCTCGAGGGGGCTTGTGCGGCGATGCCCAGCTGGATTCGCACCCGTCTCAGGGAGCCAGCTCAGCAACACCTGTGGGAGTTCCTGAACACGTTCCCGCACCTTGGGCACACGTTCTGTTCGCTGTCGCACTCCTGCTGGCACATCGTGCATCTTCGCTTGTCGCTCAGGTCATCTCTTGCCAGGGGTGTCACCTCTTGGAGCCCCGCGCGGCTTCCGCTTTGTTCCCGATATCGCGCTGAGAAACGGGCAGCTGGTGCCGCACTCGCCCCTCCCGGGCTCGGGGCAGCAGGCCACTTTGGATTCCAGCCAGTCGAGGGCGACGGCCTCCTCACCAGGCAGTTTGAGACAGGGACCGTGTCCGTTCTCGGCGGCGAGCCAGCATGGGTCCTCCTCCCGGTATTCGTGCCTGACATACCGGTCGAGGTCCTCGTTCCTCCTCCTCTGTATGGAGGGTAGTAGCAAGGGACCGAAGCTCATTGGACTCGCCCCCTGGTCGTCAGCTCGGCTTTCATCCAGATCTCGAAGAGCGCGGGGGCCCGCGCTCGACCCTTTCGGGCCCAGCTCCATGTTGCAGGTCTCATCGCGAACACGGTCAATCACTCCTTTCTAAAAACATAATAGCACTTTTAGCTAATAAAACCTTCGTTTTAGTGGAGCAAACCCGCATAACACAGTGAAAAGCATTATATTATAGTGTGACCATACATTTTACTGGTGCTCCAAAATGAAGGCCGTCAAGACGATCAAGGACCCCGAGGCTTTTGAAATACTGGCCGATCAGACCAGGAGGAAGATCATCTACCTCCTGAAGGTGAAGGAGATGACGGTCAGCCAGATAGCGAGCGAGATTGGTCTCACCGCGCAGGCGATCTACCATCACATAAGGAAGATGAAGAAGGTCGGCGTCGTCGAGGTCGCCCGGGAGGAGCGCGTGGGCCATTTCATCGAGACCTACTACAGGTCTGCCGCCGAGATGTTCCACCTGTCCTGCGGCGAGACCAAGGGGAAGAAGGTCAACGAGGAACTCGTGAGGAACGCGCTTGATGGACTGGCGAAGATCGGCCTGACATCCGAGGCTGACGAGAAGTCGGTCAAGGAGATCGCCGCTCTGCTCGAGGATATCGAGAAGTGCTGCGGGGCCACGAAGTGGACGGACAAGGTCGAGGAGATGGACGAAGTCGGCTTCTTCGTCAAGCAGAGCATGCTCGAGTTCGCTCACATGATTGCGGAGGACGACAAGGACTTCGAGGAGCACATCCGGAGGAAGCGCGAGCTGAGGAAGCTCTTGAAATCCTGCTGCCCAGCAGTCAAGGGAAAGCGGAAGAAGAAGTGATTCTCGACGGGCGCCTCTGGGATCAGAGCAGCCCCATCTGGACTATCTCCACGCTCTGGACTCCCGGTACGCCAGCTATAGCGGTCTCAACCGTCTCTGCGCCCCCCTTCTTGTCGTCGAGGACCACCAGGACATGGAGGGCCTGCAGGCCGAACGCCACTGGCTTCTTCTCCGATGCCTTCAGCTGCGCTCCCTCGGGAAGCGCCTTCGTGATCGTTACCAGCAGGTCGTCCAGGTTGACTTCAAGCCCTTCGGGTAGAACTCTGTATTGAAGCGCGACCTCTCCCATCGAAAACACCTCAAGGTCCTGAGAACCCGCACTCCGCGCAGGTGTACTTCACGCTCTGGTCTCTGCAGTTCGTGCATCTTCCGATCATGCCCCTGCCGCAGCTGGGGCACGGGAAAGTCGTCTCCGAATTCCTCACGAGCCGAATCCCGCAAGAGGAACAAACCTTCTCCTGGCCGGTCAAACCGTTCTACCTCGGAGCTGAGGAATATGCTATCTGTATATAACATCTGCTGA
>DUGQ01000104.1 GCA_013331315.1 Thermoplasmata archaeon | reverse complement strand
ACACGCAGCTGGGTATGTGCTCGTACTCCTTCGGGTCGTAGGGGGGACGGTCGTCGCTGAGCGTCAGCTTCATGAAGTCCTTCATCCGCATGTGCTTGTACGGGGGCATGTAGCGGACATCCTGGACGTATGGCATGTTCCAGCCGCCGTCGGGCCTCTGCATGCGCATGAGCCACTGCTCGAGCTTGTAGGTCCGCGGGTCTCTGTCCATCTTGAACTGGTTCAGGTTCCTCAGGGCGAAACCGTTGTAGTGAGGCTCGGGGAGCGCCCGTGCCGTCGGTCCGGGGATGTGTCCATCGTCCGACTGCCAGCTCGGCAGCCGCTCGATTGCCGCCGGCACGTTCCCGTCCTCCTTCACCGTCACGTAGTCACCGAGCGCGTAGAGGTTCCTCAGCAGGGTGATGTATGTCCAGCCTATCGGCGGTCCCGGACCCCGGTCCTCCTCGTCCTTCCGCTGCTTCGGGATCGGCCAGGCCCCATCCTCTCGGAGGGTCTTCAGCAGCTTCAGCCTGGGCGGGTAGGTCCTGCACTCCTCTCTGGTCCTCTGGAGCACCTGGTCGTCAGGGCCCTTCCGCATGACATCACTCAGGAGCCAGTACCTCACCGGAGGAGTCGATATCTGGAAGAGCTTCCTCGAGGACTCCTCGACCACCCTGCGTATCTCAGAGATCATCTGTGCCGCGGTTAAGCGCCGTCCCCGGAAATCATGATTTCGGTTGGGTTATTTATCCGGCGGCTGCTCATGCCCGCGACCCGGGCGAGTATTGTCAAGGCCGTCGAGGACATCATCAGGTCCTTCTCGTCGTGCGGTCTGTCCGAGGTGTGCCACAGGCCGTCCCGGGAGCGCGCCCCGACGAGCCATTCTATAGGCTTCACCATCCTCTCGTCCTCGAGGTCGTAGCCCATGTACGTTAGGATGTCGAGGGCGATGATACCGCACCCGAAGTAGGTTGGGTATTTCAGGGTGGTCCAGTTCCTCTCCGACTGGTGGTACGAGGGGTGATGGTTGCGCTGGAAGAACCTGTCGAGGAAGAACTCCGCCCCTTTCCTTACGGCGTCCGTCCTCACCAGGTCGAGGTCCCACGAGAAGGCTCTCACGGCCATCATCGTGCTCCATATGCAGCTGGGCACGTCGAAGTAATCGGACGGGTCGTACGCCGGCGCGTCGTCCCCCTCGATGAGGTCCACGAAGTCCCTCATCTTCATGTGCTCGTACTCCGACTCGTATCTCATGTCCTGTATCTTGGGGATGATCCAGCCGCCGTCGGGCCGCTGCTGTGCGAGGAGCCACTCACGGAGCTTCTTTACCCTCGGGTCGTCTCCCATGCCGAACTGCAGTAGGTCCCTTAGGGCGAAGCTGTTGTGGTACGGGCTGGCGAAGGCGACCGAGTGAGGGCCCGGGATGTGTCCGTCGTCCGCCTGCCAGCTCAGTATCCTCTCCAACGAGGCGACGATGTGCCCCTCGTTCCTGTCGCTGCAGTAGTCCCCCAGCTCCTGTAGGTTGCGGAGTATCGTTATGTAAGTCCACCCGTAGGGCGGCCCAAGGCCGGTATCCTCCTCCGCCTTCCTGCCTGCGGAGATCGGCCAAGTGCCGTCCTCCCTCAGCTGTCCGAGAAGTCTCAGCCTCGGAGGATACTTCTCCGCCTGCTTCACCATATCCCGCACCACAGGGTCGTCGAGCGGCTTCTCGTAGACGTCCACCAGCGTCCAGTACGCCGCGGGAGGGCAGCCTGCTTGCAGTATCTTCATGGCGGAGTACTCGATGATCCGACGAAGCTCGACGGGAGTCAAGTGCCTCCCGGTAGATGCCTCCCCGGAAATCATGTTTGCGGCGGATGCCCAGGTCTAGAAAGGTATAAATATAGACGAGTCGATAATGACAATTGTCTGACGAAATGCCCTCAAGCGTCGGACGAAGGAGGGCGTCCAGATGGTCGAGTCGGAAAGGGTCACCATAAGGCTGCCGCACGAACGTATCAGCGCGCTCCAGGCGCTAGTGGATCAAGGCAGGTTCTCCACCATTTCGGACGCGATAAGGGCCGCGATAGACCGTTTCGTGGACGGCGAGTTCACGCCTGAGTACATAGAGAAGGTCACGGTCGAGCTCCCGAAGGGGAACGTCGTGAACCTGAAGCAGCTCGTGACGGACGGCGACTCGATATCTGTCGACGACGCGATAAGGAACGCGGTGCGCGAGTATATCCGCAAGCGGCTCTCCAAGGCCATGGAAGAGCTGGAGAAGTGAGGGCGAGAACAGGGTCACAAGCGGGATGGGATGCAGGTTGGCCACGCATGTGTACACGCACGAGCGTGAGCGCTCGACAGGGGGCTGCTGATGCTCAGCAAGCTCTTGCAGGAGGCTCTTGAGAGCGAGCGCGATTTCGAGGCCCATCTCGCGCCCAAGATATGCGTCGTCGGGTGCGGCGGGGGCGGGTGCAACAGCGTCCACAGGATCAATGGCATCGGGCTCGATGGCATCGACACGATTGCGATCAACACGGACAAATACCATCTCGCGAAGGTCAAGGCGGGCAAGCGACTGCTGCTCGCGGAGCGTTCCTCGGGCGGATACGGGACAGGAGGGAACGCGGAACTGGGAGAGAAAGTGGCCTACGAGTTCTCGGGCGAGATAGAGGAGCTGGTCAAGCAGTACGACATCGTCTTCATCACCGCCGGCATGGGCGGCGGCACCGGCACGGGCACGGCCCCCGTAGTGGCCGAGCTCGCCCGCAAGCACGGGGCCGTGACGGTGTCCCTCGTTACGATACCGTTCGACATCGAGAAGAGCCGGCTCAAGACCGCGTTCAGGGGCGTCGCCAAGCTCAGGGAGCGCGCTCACAGCACGATCATACTGGACAACAACAGATTGTTGGAGATCGTCCCCAAGCTCCCGGTCGAGCAGGCCTTCATGGTCATGGACCAGTTGATAGTCGAGGTCGTGAGGGGGATAACGGAGACTATCTGCCAGACCAGCATGATCAACCTCGACTTCGCCGACTTCCGGAACATAATGATTCAAGGCGGTGCGTCGACCGTCCTGTACGCCGAGCACGAAGACGCTGAGAAGGTCGTCATGGAAGCCATAACCAATCCTCTCCTCGACATCGACTTCGAGGGCGCGTCGGGCGCGATGATCCACATCACAGGCGGGCCCGCGCTCTCCCTTCGAAAGGCATACGAGGTGTTGAACGGCGTCACGAAGAGACTGAGCGACGACGCTTACATCAAGCTCGGAGCTAGGATAGACCAGGACCTCGGAAGCACGATCAAGCTGATGGCGATCGTGACAGGCGTCAAGGCCCCGGACCTGACGGACTACTCATGCGGATACGACCCAGGAATTCCCTCAGTCACGGACGGGGCCCGCGGCGGGTTCCCCGACTCGAGGCGGGAATCCAACGCCAGAGCATCAGGATGAACCATAGTTCCTCCCCCCACAACAACAGCAAACACCGCGCCCCCACAACAACTTCCGGGGGCGCAACCAATTTTCTTTCTCAGACATACAGGTCGCCTTATCATCGCGGCCGACTCGTATCACTCGTGCTCCTCTGTCCCCGAGCTGTCTGAGCCCGCGTCTATCGCTCCGTCGAGGACGCCCATCAGAGTATGGAACTCCCACGTTGACGGCATGGCCCTCGCGATGAGTCTCCTGAACATCACCTTGGTCTTCTCCTTCTTATGCTCAGGATAGTCTATGACGTCGAGGAGCTTCGAGAAGTACTCGTTCAGCTTCTCGACCTCGTGGTCGGAGGCCTTCTTGGGTCCCTGTTTGACTGCTCCCCTGGCGTGAAGGACATACAACAACACCGCGGCGGCGTGGCTGATGTTCATGATCGGGTACTCCGGATTGGCCGGTATGGTGACGAGGAAGTCGCACTTGTTGACGAGTTCGTTGTCGAGGCCGAAGTCCTCCCTGCCGAACAGGACCGCGACCACGCCGTCGAAGTCCGCTACCTTNNAGGGTGACCCCGTGGCCCCGGCCCGCAGCGTCGGGTCGCCCGTGATCCGGCCATAGGCGACTCGCCAGGATTCTTCGCCCCGCCCCCAGCCCACCACGAGGTATTCGATCCGGTCGTCCTGCACGTCCACGCCCATCGTCAGGCACAGCACCCCTTCGGGCACCGGGGCCGGATAGACTTCTTCCCGGGCCGCGAACGCCTCGGGCGTCATCGAGATCCGTGGGAACTTCTTGTCGTTGGATGAGTCGATCCCGGAGGTCGCGACGATGTAATCCACGCCGTCCAGCGCCTCCGCCTCCGTGAAGACCGTCCTCGCGTTCTTCAGCACATCCGCTGCGTGCATCGCTCTCTTCGTGGCCTCCTCGCCAATCCCGCAGGGCCGGACCAGCGCGAGGTCTCGGACACCGAAGTTCTTCATCGCCCTCGCGACGGCTCCGACGTTCCCGTCATGGAGCGGCTCCACCAGCACTATCCTGAAGCTGGGCACGACCGTACGACAGATTCCGCAGATATATAACTCTGTAGCAGGATTGTCTGGCGATGCGGCCCAGGCGGCGCGTGGCGGTCAAGCTGGCCTACGACGGGTCCAAGTTCTACGGCTTCCAGAGGCAACCTCGGAGACGGACAGTGGAGGGGGACCTGATAGACTCGCTCGTCTCGCTCGGGGCTATCGAGTCCTCGAAGGCCGGAAGGTTCCAGAGCTCGAGCAGGACCGACAGGGGCGTGAGCGCCCTTGCCAACGTCGTGGCGTTCGACACAGATTTCCCGCCCGGTGGGTTGTGTTCCGCCATCAACTCGAAGATGGAAGATTCGTGGGCCTATGCCGTCTCCAATGTCCCGTCTGACTTCAACCCGAGATGGGCCCGGGAAAGGTGGTACAGGTACCATCTCCCGAGAGTCGGGCAGGACTTGCTCCTGATGCGCAGGCTACTCGCCAGGTTCGAGGGGACGCATGACTTCACGAGCTTCTCGAGGAGGGACGAGAGAGACCCCGTACGGACAATCGACGCCATCCAGGTGAGCGACTCCGAGAGGTTCATCATCATCGACTTCCGAGCAGAGAACTTCCTGTGGAACATGATCAGGAGGATCGTGTGGATGGTCGACGCCGGGAGCCGCGGCCTGATCAGGGCAGACCAAGTCGGCCCGGAGGTGGTCGCACAGCCGAGACGCGTAGGCCTTGCGCCCGCGGAGTCCCTCGTCCTGATGGATATCGATTGTGGGATAGCCTTCTCCGCGGACCTGAAATCCTCGAGACACGTCAGGGAAGTCTTCGAGCGACGGCTCCTCTCGAGCCAGGTCGACCAGCGCTTCTGCGAGGGCCTTCTGACCGCCCTGGAGGAGAAGGACNNACTAGTTGTGAAGTTTGATATGCGTAGTACCTGCTAACCCATGCCGATGAAGGTAGCCCTGACAGGCACGCCAGGCGTCGGCAAGACCGCTGTCTCTTCCCTGGTTAGGTCTGTGAAGGTCATCAGCGTGAACGCCCTCGCTGAAGAGGCCGGCGCCGTCGCTGGCTTCGACAAGGAGCGCGACACGAGAGAGGTGGACGTCGAGAAGTTGGCCGAGGCGGTCCGCGGGATCGAGGGCGATGCCCTGATCGAAGGCCACCTATCCCACCTGGTGGGGCCGGACGTATCCATTGTCCTGAGGTGCTCACCCGCCGTGCTCAGGGAGCGCCTGACGACCAAGGGGTGGAGCGAGGCCAAGGTGTCCGAGAACGTGGAGGCGGAGGCCGTCGATGTCGTGCTGATCGAGGCCCTCGAGAGCGCGCCCGTCGTCTGCGAGATAGACACCACGCGCATGAGCGTCGAGGCGGTCGCGAGCGCCGTCGAGGAGATACTCGCTGGAGAAAGTGAGAAATATCCTGTCGGCAATGTTGACTGGAGCCAGGAGGTCTTGAGCTGGTTCTAGACGGATATCGCGAGGAGGCCGACAGGATACTCTCTCCCGCGGCGAAACGCATGTCCTCCGCCAACCCGAACCATCTCTCGGTCGCCTCGCTCGTGTTCGCCTTCTTCGCTGGCATATTCTTCGCCCAGGAGGCCACCATGTTCCTGCTCTTCGCGGCGCTCATGGTCGGGGCGAACGGGCTGCTCGACGCTCTCGACGGCAAGATCGCACGCATGCAAGAGCGCGAGTCGAAGAGGGGGGACTTCGTCGACCACGTGATCGACAGATACGCCGACGTCTTCATATTGGCGGGCGTGGCCCTTGGCGTCCACTGTTCGGTGTTCGTAGGACTGTTCGCCGTGATAGGCGTCATGCTGGCGAGCTACATGGGCACTCAGGCACAGGCGCTGGGTCTGAGGAGGGAGTACAGGGGTATACTGGGTCGCGCGGACCGTCTGGCCCTGTTGATAATCATCCCCCTGGTCCAGTTCCTACTCATGTCACTGGACGTGGGCGTAGGGGAGGACCTGTTCGGTTACTCGTTGATCGGCTGGATGATGCTGTACTTCGGCATAGCCGGGAACGTCACCGCGGTCCAACGCGCACACCTGATCTGGAAGTCCCTTTCCTGACCCTCCCCTTTCTGCTGCCGGGCTTTCTCCCCTTGACACGATAGTACGTGAGCGGATGGACCATCCAATCCCTCTCGCA
Organism: Thermoplasmata archaeon; assembly: GCA_013331315.1. Taxonomy (GTDB): domain Archaea; phylum Thermoplasmatota; class Thermoplasmata; order UBA10834; family UBA10834; genus UBA10834; species UBA10834 sp10834u. The sequence goes on along the minus strand of DUGQ01000104.1, from coordinate 3,875 downwards.
GAGATCGTCCGGGTCGAAGCATATCCCGTAGCTCTTCATGGTGCTGCACTCGGGGGGCGTGTACTCCGTTCCCGAAATCTCCCCCGTTATGTGCTGTATCTGGTACCTGCTCTTGCTCTCGTCGAAGTCGGCGGACATCGCGAACGTCGACAGGATGGCGTCCGAGTCCATGCCCAGCGTGTGAAGGAACGCGACGAGCGCGAACCTTCCGGTGTGTGGGACGTTCTCCCCCGCCCTGATCATCTCGAGCAGCTTCTTCATGCAAGGAGGGAACCTCACGATGCTTATCTCGCCGAAGTCCCTCTCCGGCTGCTCCGCCCTCTTCGCCTCGAGGGCCTGCTTCACCTCCTCGACGTCTTCCGACAGCGCCCTGAGGATCTCGTCGTTTACTGGTAAAGGCAGCTCGGAGACGATCTTGTCCGTGACCATCTGTTCCACCATGCGGATTAGGCGTCCATCGTTCACGATCACCTTCCCCGCCCGCAGGTCCTGGTTGACAAGCTTCCACGCCTTGCTCTTCATCGCGGAAGACGACTTCAGGTAGCCAGCCAGGTCGACAGCCAGAGAGTCATCGAGACGTTGCACCTTGAGCCCGAGCTCGTCCGCGAGCTCGATCACGAAGGCGACGCCGTCATCACCCGCGCTCTTCCTCGCCCTTCTCGTCTCGAGCTCCTTGCCCCGCTCGACCTCCTCCGTGAGCCTCGAATTGGCCAGTTTCGCCTCCGCGATGGCGTACCTGTTGACGAACTTCGTGTCGCCCAGGCACGACACGAGCATCCTGGCGACAGGGTAGCTGAGGAGCTCGTTCATCGCGTCCGTCTCTCTGCTGACAGGGTGGTTCACGACCTTCGCGTACTCCACGGCTTCGAGCACCCTCTGCTTTCCGAGGATCCTCGCCCCCTGGTACGCGACGCTGGTAGTGAGCCTCTCGAGGTCGACCCCCGTCTCCTTGAGGAATCTGGCAGACTCCTTCCTGAACGGGTACCTCGCGGCTCGTCTGACGTCCAAAGTGCCACCTTCTCGCTCTGAGACGAATCGGGCGGTCGATACTATAAGTTGACTGTTACTAGTCCTCTGCGTGGTCAATCTTCAAATGGGCCATGGCGGCTCTCGCCGACTGGTCCTCACCAAGGACCCCTCGTAGCTCCTCCTCGGTCCTGTATGGTCTCCCGCGCACGATNNCCGCCTCGAGCATAGACAGGGAGGCGCTGTTGGCATGAGTCGGATGCTGTATCCCGAAAACGCTCTTCGGGCCCCTGCCAGTGACATGGACGTCGACCCACTTCCCAGTCGCCATCGGGTATGGCAGCCCGACGAGGATCGGGTAAGTGCCCACCTGTCTGCCGAATGTCCGTCCCCCTTCCCCCAGCTCGGTGTACACGTCCCTGAGCAGCGTCCCGTCTGGGACGCAACGTTCGAGCATGGGAAGGTCCACCTCCTGTCTCACCTGTCTCTTGAACCTGGCGAAGAAACCCTTCGACCGGACACCGGGAAACCTTCCCCTGGAGGGTATGACCTGGCGTATGTTGGTCCGCCTGAGCATCAGCCCTTCGGATAGGATAGTTCCGAGGAACTCCAGATCCAGCTCGTAGGTCTCCTTGGTCTCCCCTGTCAGGCCCGCTAAGAGGTTGATTCCAGGAAGGAGCCTCGGAAGCCCTGTCGGCCCTCTCTCGGCTCCAAACTCGTTCACCAGCCGCACCGCCGCCAAGGTCTGCTCAGGGTTCGCGTTGAGGTTGTTCGCCTTGGCGACTTTCGGGTCCTCGCTCTCGAGCCCGAAGGCGAGCACATTGCCTCCTGTGCAGTACCTGACGATCGCCTTCGTCACCTCTCTGGCCTCCGCGGGGTGCTCGGATATCACGGCTGGGTTGGCGTTGTCCAGGTGGAGCACGTCGGGCCTCACGCTCTCGGATATCCCCCTCAGAAGCTTCTCGATGATTCCCGGGGAAGGAGTGGGAGTCTCGGTCTCCCCCACCCCCTTCGCCTTGTAGGAGTAAGAGCACGATTGCGCCCCCAGCCGGAAATGCCGAACGCCGACCCCTGCCAGCGCCTCGACCTCCGCAAGTACGTCTTCGGGCTCGCGGAATACGATTTCCCCCTCGAGCGGCTCGATGCAGAAGCTGCATCCCCCGGACATGTACCTCACGCACCCTCTCGACATCTGTACCTCGGCTATGAGCGGTCCCCAGATGTCGGGATGGCTCTCACAGACGGCGGCCCCCGCCAGAAGCCAGTCGTTCCATTCCTTCGTCGTCCTTCTACGGTCGACATACTGGCCCGAGGAGACCAGATCGAATAACCCGGCGTCCATGTCCCCCCTTGCGACCAGGTCGAAGGCGCTCGCGACCGAGGTGGCAGGATCTGAGCCGGAAGCGCCCGTGCTCAGGACCGCCCTCCTCGGGGACTGGGAGCCTATCTCGGTCAGCTCCCTGTCGCTCGCTGGCATGCCACGGAGGTACTTCCCGGGAACGGCCACGTGCCTGATGACGGCGAGCAGATCCCACTTCGTGAGATCCACGGCGCCCCCCCTCCACTGATCTATCGTGGCGTAACCCGCGTCCGCTCCGGCGGAGCGTAGCGCGCCGAACGAGAGCCTAGCGTGAGGAGACACGAACGGCGGCACCCCCAGGCATGCAGGCTCATCGGTGTACCCGTCCAGAACTAGCGCTCTCATCGGAAAGGCCATGGAACAGGCTCGGTTTATATGAATCGACGAGCGGGGAGGCCAGCACCACCTTCAAGGCATCTAGTATGATGACAATGTATTAATGCGCCGAATTAATCCCGTTTGTTTGGCTGCAAGCATAAGAAAGCCGTTATGAAGTTGTTCGAAATCAGAAAGAAATGCAACGACTTTCGACTTACGCCAGGAAACAAGGGGTAGAATCGAATGGCAAAGAAATCCAAGTCTGCGAAGAGGAAGACCGTCAGGAAGGCCCCCGCGAAGAAGGCGGGAAGGCCCAAGGCGAAGGCGCCCGCGAAGGTGTCCGTCGACCAGCTGCTGAAGAAGGCGTACGAGCCTGCGAGGCTGGCGATGGCGTATCACCCCTTCTACGAGGGGAAGATCGAGGTGACGCCCAAGTGCGTCGTCCGCGACTTCAACGACTTCGCCATATGGTACACTCCCGGCGTCGCAGAGCCATGCAAGGCGATAAACAAGGACAAGGAGCTCTCCTACATACACACCAACCGCTGGAACACCGTCGGCGTCATCTCGGACGGGACCAGGGTCCTGGGGCTGGGGGACATCGGACCCGAGGCGGGCATGCCAGTCATGGAGGGCAAGTCCCTCCTGTTCAAGTACCTCGGAGGCGTGGACGCATTCCCGCTCTGTCTCGGCACGAAGGACCCGGACGAATTCATCAAGACCGTGAAGTACCTCCAGCCTTCGCTTGGCGGGGTCAATCTCGAGGACATCGCGCAGCCGAAGTGCTTCGACGTCCTCGCGCGCGTGCGGGCCGCGCTCGACATCCCGATCTGGCACGACGACCAGCAGGGCACTGCCGCCGTCACCTACGCCGGTTTGGTGAACGCACTCAAGTTCACGGGCAAGGACATGAAGAAGGTCAGGGTGGCGATGCTCGGCGCCGGCGCCTCCAATATCGCCATCTCCCGCGTCTGCATAACCGGCGGACTCCCGGCCGAGAACATCATCATGGCCGACTCCAAGGGCACGCTCCACAAGGGCCGCACCGAGCTCAAGGAAGCCTTCAAGGAGAAGTGGCACATGTGCGAGGTCTCGAACAAGTGGGACGTCCGGGGCACGATTGCCGACGCGATGAAGGACGCCGACGTGCTCATCGCCCTGTCGACGCCCGGGCCCGAGACCGTGAAGCCGGAGTGGATCGAAGCGATGGCCAAGGACCCGATCGTCTTCG
>DUGQ01000232.1 GCA_013331315.1 Thermoplasmata archaeon | reverse complement strand
CTACACGGAGAAGGGTAGGCCGCTCACCCCCTTCTTCTGGAACTCCGTGATCACGCTCTCGACCTTGTCGTACCTGAACAACTTCATAGATATCATCTCGTCCAGGATCCTGGTCCTGAGGTCGAGGTCGTCGTAGATCTTCCTCTTGTCACCGTACCCCCTCTTGACGGCTATCTTCTCCTCGAGTATGTACGAGTTGTTCATTCCCTTGAACACGTGCGAGTCGTCCGCCGCGTTCCACAGGAAGACGGTCCTGGTCATGATTCCACCAAGGGCCTCGTTGAACCCAACGATCTCGTCTATGAACATGCTTCGTCTGAGGAACTTGCCACCCCGGTAGATGCCTGCCTGGAAGAACGCGACGTTCAGGTTGTCTATGAAGGTTATCGGCACGTTGATTGGGTCGCTCGTGAACCTCTGGATGAGCTTCCTGGTAGAGGCCGCGTGGAACGTCGACAGGACGGGATGCCCCGTCTGCATCGCCTGGAAGGCAACGCTCCCCTCCTTGCCTCTGATCTCTCCTACGATTATGTAGTTCGGGCGTGACCTCAGCGCGGCCTTGAGGAGGGCGAATGTGTCGACCCTGCTCTCTTCGGGGCCGAAATCTCTGGTCGCAAGCCTCTGCCATACGCTCTGAGGAACCCTCATCTCGACGGTGTCCTCCGCCGTGTAGACCTTGCTGTCGTACTTGATGAACGGGAGGACCGCCCCCATAGTGGTGGTCTTGCCGGAGGCCGTCTCCCCGCAGAAGAACACGCTCATGCCCTCCTCGAGGCAGAGCCAGATATACGCGGCCTCCTTTGAGCTTATAGTGTTCCACGAGATGAGCTGCGTTATGCTGATTGGTTCCTCGGCGAACTTCCTGATCGAGAAGCTTGGCCCTCTCACGCTCACGTCGTCAGCGTACACGAGGTTGATCCTCGACCCGTCCTCGAGTGTGCCGTCCACGACCGGCCGGGCCATGGAGGCCGGCCTGCCTATCCTCTCGCTGAGCGCCCTGACATAGTTGTCGAGCTCCAAGAGCGACTCGAACTTGATGTTCGTCGGCATCGCCTGAAACACCTTGTGGACTATCGAGACGTTGTCGGGTCCGATGCAGTGGATGTCCTCTATGTAGGGGTCCCTGAGGAGCGGCTGCAGCGGTCCGCTCAGGACTATGTTCTGCGTCGCGTGGTACTTCACGAGTTCCAGTTCCCTCTCGGTCACCTGGACCCGCGGCTCAGTGAACAGGTCCCCGAAGAGCGACTTCTTGTGGACTGAGTCGTCCGCCTCTTCGACGACGCTCGTCGACGCTTCGATGAGCCGGAGCAGCGCTTCCTTGAACTCCTCCACGGTCTCGTGGGGCGTCTTGTAGACGGCCTTGTTGTACACCTGCTGGATTATCCTGTCAAATCTCGGCTGCAACTCCTTGGTCATAGGTGGCTGGACCGAGGTGTAGCTTATCGGAATGCTCTTGGTGGAGAATATGTGCACGAACAGGGGGTCGCCTACAGAGTAGATTATGTTGATCAACTCCTGGTCCCCCATGTCTCTGGGGATGTCGGTGATGTACTCTGGTCTGCTCCTATGTACCCTGATGAAGTCCTGGACGTACTCCGCTAGGTGCGGGTTCTTCCTGATAGCCTTCGTCAGGCCCGCCTTGTCTGCCGGCATCCTCGCCCTCCCGTTGAGGCGCAGACAGCAGTCTTCCCTCTCCGTTCACACTGTCGAAGTGTAACCTTGGAGGTGAAGTCGTAGCGCTGGTGCTCGGTGGCCTCCCAGCCTCATCTGGCTCCGGCCGTTATAATCGTTGGCAGTCAATTCTCAAGGCTGACTATCACAGGCGTCAAACCACCGCCCTCGGGACCCAACCGCTCTCACTCGTCAAACGGTAAACGGCAGTCCGTCAACCCCTTCCTTCTGGAACGCCTTTATGATGTCGTTCACCGTCTTGTAGTTGGTCAGGTTCATCTCGCGCATGCGCTCGATGATCTTCGCCCGAACGGCGAGTTCCTTGTATATGTCCCTCTTGTCCTTGTACCCGCGCTTGACGGCGATCCTCTCCTCTAGGATGTACGAGTTGTTCATGCCCCTGAAGAGGTGCTGGTCGTTGACCGGATTCCACACGAAGACCGCCCGGGTCATGACCCCTCCCATCGACTCGCTGTACCCCAGTATCTCCTCGATGGAAAGGACCCGCCTTATCAGCTTGCCTCCTCTGTAGATCCCCGCCAGGAACACAGCAACGTTGAGGTTGTCCATGCTCGTCACGGGCACGTTGATCGGAGAGCCGGTGAACCTCTGTATCATTCGCTTCACCGAGGCCGCGTGGAATGTCGCCATGACGGGTATGCCCGTCTGCATGGCCTGGAACGCCACGTTCCCCTCCTTCCCTCTTATCTCGCCTACCACGATGTAGTTGGGACGAGACCTCAGGCCGGCTCTGAGCAGGGCAAAGGTGTCCACCTTGCTGTCCTCGGGCCCGAACTCACGGGTCGACAGCTGCTGCCACACCGCGTGAGGCGGTTGGACCTCGAGCGTGTCCTCCGCGGAGAAGATCTTCTGGTCGTACCTGATGAACGGGAATATCGCGTTGAGCAGCGTGGTCTTCCCGGAAGCGGTCTCGCCGCATACGAACACGCTCATGCCGTTCTCGAGGCACAGCCAGAGGTACGCTGCCTCCTGCGGGGACATCGTGTTCGAGGTGGTGAGCAGAACCGAGCTCAGGGGTTCGGTGGCGAACTTCCTGATGGTGAACGTGGGGCCGTTCACGCTGACATCGTCAGCGTATATGATGTTGATACGCGAGCCGTCAGGCAGCGCGCCGTCGATGATCGGTCTCGATATCGAAGCCGGCCTTCCCATGCGTTCACTCATGGACTTGGTGTACGTGTCCAGCGCCTCGACGTTCGGGAAGCGTATGTTCGTCTCCACCATGCCGAGTATCTTGTGATATAGGTTTATCTCGCGGATGCCGACGCAGTGAATGTCCTCAATGTACGGGTCCCTGAGAACGGGCTCGAGCACTCCGTTCTGGAGGATGTTGCGTTTGACGTAGTACTCGACCACCTCGTAATCCTTCTCGCCTACATGCACCTGCGAAGAAGGTTTGAACATCTGGATCAGCTTGGATGGCGGCCCCTTCTCAGACACCTTCACGATTTCTTTGAGCAGGTTGTCCAGCACCTCGTTGAACTCCTTGTCGCTCGCGTGTATCTTCTGCTCCCTGCTGTGGATGAATATCCTCTCGACGACTTGGTCGTAGGACGCCTCGATCTCGTCGGTCATTATCGGCTGGACGACATCGTAGTGCTGCCCTTCGTCCTTCGAGCCGTGGAGATGGATGAATATGGGGTCACCGACTGGGTATACCACGTCGACATGGCTCTCCCGACCGATGTCCTTGCTGAGAGTTTCCACGAACTTCGGCATCTGGTTCGTCTTCTGCGCGTACTCCTGAAGGTAGATGTTCAGGTGAGGGTTCCGTTGTAGGACCGTGCTGAATTTCGTTGGCACTGCCTGCACCTCATACTACCGAAGTGATTTCGATCACCATTCCAACGTTCGGCTCGATTCTGAAGCCGATTGTTGGCGAGACTCTGTACTGCGTGTTCGCGAACCTCTTGACCGAGATGGCCCTCGAGACCATCCCTCCGACCTGCGAGACGACCAGTTGAAGATAGATGTGGCTGTCGGATTCGAACGGGTCCAGCACCTTCCTGTCCACCTCCTCAGGGTCCACGGAGAGGACGATGCTCTTGTTCATTCCGGCCAATTTCTTGAAGAATGAGAGCACCTCGATGCTACTCTCGTGCCCTCTGAGGCTGTTGCTGACGAGACTGGAGAAGGTGTCGATTATGATGATGTCGCTCGTGTACAGGCCTCTGGATTTGATCAGCATGCCGAGGAAGTCCTTCCTGTTCCTCGCGTTGCCTATCAGAGGATACACCGGTACGAAGTTCAGCTTCCCCCCCAGAAGCCATTGCGCGATCGAGTAATCGAGGGAGTACATCTGGTCTATGAAGTCCTTGACTGTCTGTTCTGTGGATATGCACGTTACCGAGAAACCGTTGGTCAGGAACCCGTAGGTCATCCGCTGTATGAGCGCGCTCTTCCCCGAACCCTTCTGTCCCTCAACGAGCGTGATGGTGCCGGCGGGGNNTCGTCTCTGGGTATCTGGAGCCTGTAGGTCTCGCCCAATTGAGGGTTCCCCCTACCTCATATGCGGAAACTCAACTTGTCGGAGACTCCGTTCCCCGTGGTCACCATGACCGTGTGGTCGCCTGAGGAGAGGTCCATGTCTATGGATATCGTCAGTATGCTGGCGGGGTCCCAGTACGAGGTCGTGTTTCCGGTCAGCGTGAGGTTGTATTCACTGACCGCAATACCATCCAGTATCACTAAGATATAGTTTTGGTTGATGATGGTTCTTCCCTGGTTCTGGACGTAGACCAGGACGGGGTCATTCGGAACGTTCGACGCATCATTTATGATCTCTATTCTCGTCGACATCTCGTCCTTTATCTGATCTCCCCTGTCGCCTATTCCGGTCGCCAGGTCATACACACTGTTCGCTGCGACCGCCACTACCGCGGTCGCGACAATGATTGCCGACACGAAGAATATGAGCTGTGTTGGCCCCTCACTCATCAGGTCTCCCTCCTTTCATAGCATTGAGATTCTTGAGATTCCATTCTCTACCACCACCTTTACGTTGGTGCCGAGGTACTCAATCACCAGTCCGTTCACTTCGTCTGACACGAATATCCTGCCTGCCCCGTCAACGCCCGAAACTGAGTCGCTCAGCCCGCTCGAGACGGACCCCAGTGGGGTTCCCAACTCATCGAACACCGCAATCTCCCTGCTCCCGTTCACCACGAAGACATATCTGACGTCCAGGTCCGAAGGGCTGGCTGCGATGTCCGTCGGAGACGAGAGCACGCCCCCGGCGATTATCTGAGATCCGTCGGTTCCGTCCAGGTCATACCGGTCGACGTGGTAGGCACCAGACGAGTAGTCCAGCACGAATATGTGGGATCCAACGAATATGTCCACTGGCGCGCTCATAGTGCCCCCATTCGCGATGACGGTGTCGACGAACGCTCCTGTCGAGCGGTTGAATCGGTCCACATGGTTTCCGCCATCTACCACGTATAAGTAGCTCCCGTCCGCAGCGATGGAACCAGGGGAAGACGCGTTGCCTGAGTCATTCACGATTTGGCCCACCCAGGCGCCTTCGAGGTCGAATCTGTCGATATGTGCCCCCTCGTCGAGCACATACAGGTACTCTCCCCAAACCTTGAGGTCTGAGGGTAAGATCATTTGAGATGAATCGGTGATCGTGAAATCGAACACTCCGTCAAGGGTGAAGACGTCGATGCTCGTGCCATCCACCACGTAGACTGCGTCCCCGACGGTGATGTTCGATGGGCTGTCAAGTCCGTTATCGTTGCTCACGTAGGTCCTCGGATTCGCATCCGGGTCGAATGTGATGTTCGGGCCGCTGACGGTCATCGTCGCCGTCTCCAGCGGAAGCCAAACATTCGTGGAGTCATCCCCGTTGACTGACACGACGTGTTCCATCAGCAGCCCTCCGACCAGCATGCTAGTCTTGCTGAGGTCGAGAGGGACGGCGCCGGTGTTCTGGATCTCCACTTCAAGCGCGCCAGCGTCTCTTGAGAAGGACACGCTCAGGATGTCGAGGGAGGTTTGCGATTGGCCGCTGAGATACTCGTATTTGTCGTCGAAAGACTCCGTTACCGAGTCGAAGGCGTTGTTCACAGATGCGTATAGAACAGAAAAAAGAATGAGAAAGGTGGCGAAGAAAATCGCCATTGTTGCCGAGACACTAAACCCCATGAAAGCCCTCCAAGCTCTCCTTGAACTTCGAGATGTTCTGTTCTAGGGAGTTTAGCCGATCCTTGTCTATCTCAAGTCCCGCTATCTTCTGAATGAAGAGCAGGGACTTCAGATGGTCGTCTGCAGAGAGTCTCCAGTCCTCAACCTTCTTGTATGGAGCCGCTTGAGGCGCCGGAAGGTCCTTGAAGACCTCCTCTCGTGCCTCCTCGTAGCCCATGTATTTGGTGACGTCCTGCATCTCGCCCCTGGCATAGGACATTATCTCCGATTTGACGTCCTCGCTGATCCATCCCACGTCGACATAGTAATCCAGGACGAGCGATATCTTGTCTCTCGGGACGCGCTCGAACATGAACTCTACCCAGCGCATCACGAGAACGAGCGTGAGATAGTCGTACGGGATGTAGGCAAGGAGCGGCTTCTTGTTATGTTTGCTCCTCGCAGCAGCCCGCATCTCTCTCTCGTATCTCTCGTCTTTGGTTACAGTGTCCAGCGGTATGGTTCTCGCAGAGGCTCTCGTTCGTTGTGTGGCTAATCCTACTGCCTGGGTTGGCATCCCTGGCTCCCACGGGGAGGTTTCTCGACCGGTTTCGGAGATCCTTCTCTTGCCAGAGGGTGGCTCCTCCGGCTCTTCTCCGTATGGCGTGAATTCGGGCAGGTCTCCATCCAGTTCGATGTCTGGAAACACAGGTTCTTCTGGCGCCTGTGCCTGCGTGCTCGCCTTTGGAGTACCTTCTTCGGATACATCGATGAACGGGTTGAACTTCGCGGAGACTATCTCGTACACCGAGAGGAGTTTTCTGATGTTCTGGTCCATCTGGGTAAGGCTGTCGACCACCTTCGTCCTCTCGCTCTTCTCGGATGCGAGAGCGGAGTCGAGCCTCCCCATCTTGTCCTCTATCTCCTCTATCCTGCCGAGCATCTCGCTGAGGTCCTTCACGCTTGTGAGGCCACCAGCGTCATCCTCCGTGAACCCGTCCATGTCCTCCGGGGCCGAGAACTCTTCCTCGTCCCCTTCAGATCGAAGCTCCTCGTAGGCCCCTTCTTCCGCCTCTTCGTCGAATTCTTGGTCGAAGTCCTTCAGCTTCCTTCGACCGGAAGAGTCTCCTTTTTGCGGTTTCTTACGGAACAGGCCGACCATGTCTCAACACCTTCTTCCCCGTGCAATCTTTCCAGAGATTAACACCCTTTCCCTACAAGAAATTGTAGGGGAGAAGGGGTTTCCCTGACAGGGACCTCTAAGAGGTCAGTGTCTCTACTTCAGCGTTACTACGCTGGTCGCCTCGAGCGTCGGCGGAGCGGTTATCTCCACGAGTGTCGGCGTTCCGTGCTTCGGGATCAGCAGGATCGAAAGCTGCTCCTGAACATCCAGCTCCATTGACATTGCTGTGAGGTCGAAGTGGATCTGGACCAGGTCTCCCGAGGTCATCATGACACCCGTGGTCAACGGCGCCATGTCCCTGAGCACTTCAGCTCCGAACGAGTCCGCATCGCCTGTGGTAGCATCGGAGTAGTCTAGAGTCTCCTCGCTGGCATCCGTCCCGCCGATGGTCATGACCACCTCTATCGAGACGTTGGCAAGGTTAACTCCGGGGCTCCCTGCGGTCAAGGCTATCTTCAGATAGAGATTGTCTATGACCGGAGTAGCCTCCGTCGTTCCCCAAGCAGCCAGGACCTTGAAGCCGGTCGCGACGTCTTGGAGCGCCTCGTTGCCTGTGCTCTCCGCCTGCTGCTGCAGCTTGTATGCAGTCTGCACCAGTACACCCGCGGCCACTGCGGCCACAAGTATCATGGCGATAAAGATGAGTAGGGTACCAACGCCCATCTCACCTCTCTCTTCCATTTTTCTCTTCTTCCACGCTAGCTTTTGCATTTCTGTTTCCTCCAACTATGCATCTCTCCCGGGTTCCGTACCCGGAAACGGTCAGGCAGCCGCCTGACGAGGAGGTCGTCCAAGCCGATCCCAGCTCCCCTACCCAGCGGCAGGGCTTCGAGAGCTTACGCTGCCCGAAGGTAATCTAAAACCATGCGTTTCTGTCACCGATCTTCGCTTTCGTTGTCCGGTGACATTCCTCGGCGGTCGATACCGCGCTCACATCCCAAGGCCTGCCTTCCGCAACTCACCTCCAATCGGTGGCCTCCGTCCTGTGCTGAGGAGGCGGGGAGTGAGAGAGATGTACCTCCCAACTTGGTTGGGAGGCACTATCCACAGGGCATGTAGACCTCTCTCGACATTGCTATCGAAAAAATATATCTTAAAGACTATTATACAAATCTCTGGCGGAATAACAAGGGCTGATTCTCAGGCCTGATTCACGCGCGTCGCAAGGCTCTTGCCTGAAGAACCCGGGAATCTCAATCCCGTATCCGCGGTGCGACGCGCTCAGAAGAGCGTGACATACCTGTAGGTTCCTAGGTACGGTATCTGACACAGTTCAAGTGTTGGCTGCCCGATGCTGGGGATGAACTTCATCGAGAACGAGGATTGCGCGTACAGGTTCAGGCCAGCCTCTCCAGCGTCGATGAATATCTTCAACAGCCCACCGCTCGAAAGCGAGAGGGTGTTGGCGAAGACGCCGTCTATGTCTCTGAGTATCTCGACGGAGAATTCGTCGTCATTGGCGCCTGAAGGGCCCCAGGCCGCGGAGTTGAACGCGAGTGTGACATCTGTCTCCCCGTCCGTAATCTCGATCATCAGCGAGGTGAAAAGAATCGGCCTGCTGCCAGGCACGGTCTCCACCTTGATCTCTATCATCTGTATGGTGTTGGAGGGCGTCACAGGTTGCGCGTAGTTCCCGGCGAGGTCCACTGCGACCACGGTGTAGTAATAGAGTGTTCCAGTAGATCCCGAGTAATCTAAGTACGAGAAGGTGTCGCTGTCGAGCACGGAAAGCGGAACGGAGTTCACCAGCTCTTCCACGCTGTCTATATTCGAGTACGTCCCACTCCTGAAGACGAGGTACTCTGCGATGCTGGTCTCGTCGTCAGAGCCTTCGAGCCATGACAGCGTGATGCATTGCACTCCTTGCCTGACGGAGAAGAACTGCACAGGTTCTGGGGGTGAGGAGTCCGCATTCGTGGCCGTGTGGGTCAGGGTCCCCAGCGTTACTTGGTTGCCCGACTTGTCCTCGGCGACGACGAAGTAGACGTAGGTGCCGTTGGCCGGTGGTGCGTCCACGTAACTCGAGGCGGTGGCGTTGAACTCTCCCAGAAGCACCAGGTTCGCGGGCAGAGAGAGAACGGTCCGGCCGTTCACTACCTGTGTCGCAACAGTTCCCAGAGCTCCTGCCGACCTGTAAAGACGTTGTCCCTCGATGCCGCTCCCGGAATCCGTCGCGGGGACCCAGAACACCGCCACGGTGTATGCGTCCGGGCTCGCGGTGTTGGTCATCGACCCTCCCAGCGGTGCTGCGAGGTCCTCGTCCTGCGTCGTATCGTCCGTTGATGCTGAGCTGTCCACCGCTGTGTAGAGGACCCGGTTGCCCGCCCTGTCTATCCCGACGATTGCGTACGCGTATGAGGTGGAGTTATCGTCTCGGACTGAGTAGTCGACATACTGCCGTGAAGGACCGAACGATGAGTCCAGTCTCGCGAGCTCATACGTAGACGTCAACTGATCTAGGGTCAGGAGGCGGTTCCTAGCGACCTGTTCGTTGAAGGACGCCGGGTTCGTGGGGTCGTAGACAGCAGTCCTGTAGATGATCTCCACGGCCATCCCTGATCCGTAGTCTGTGGCTGATGTCCAGTTCAGGACTATACGGAGCGGCGCGTCACCATCGGGAGAGCATGTCACGTTCCACAGCATGCCACCCGAGGGCGACATGCTGTCTCTCGATGGCATGTAGCCAGACGCGATCGAGGTGGCCTCGCCGTCCGGGTTTCTGTCACCTGCGATGTTTATCACCGAAAGCCCGCCGGAGACCTCGGAAACGGCGTCGTCTGTCGTCTGTTCAGCCTGTTCCTGCAACAGTGCGGCAGCATACAACATCAGAGACGCGGCGATGGCTGCCACTAGCACGATAGCGATGAATATGATCAGCGAGCCGATACCAATGTCTGCCTCTTCGTCGGCACAGACCCCATGTTTGAGTTTGACGAGCCCCATCCAGGTCCACTCCTGTCGAGGACATGTGACTGGGCTTCGTTCGAGAGCACGCTCTCCAACATCGAGGCACCATCAGAATCTGTTTCGTCATACATGACGAAATGCGATCTCGTCGTCGTGACGAGAGTCTACAGTCTACATGCCCTGTGGATAGTGCCTCGAGATGCTGTTGGAGGCTCTGGTACTCCATTGGTGTGGTGTTTATATAAGAACATCAGGCGTGATTTTCACCGGAGAAAATCAGAGGCAAAATAGAGGGTAAGTGGTTTGACTGGCCGATGCCGATCTCGCGACGCTTGGGTGCCCTGTGGTATCGCTCAGCCTCTCTCAGAGCAGACGGTCAACGTAGCCTTCCGAACGCAAGCGCTCAGATCCTGCAGTACTCGTCGAACCCCTGTTCGAACAAGTCGATTCTCTGACCGAGTTCGTGCCAGAGGTTCTTGTCTATCAGAGCCCCTGATATCTCGAGCACGAACCACCACGAAGTCAGATGCTCCTCTGCAGTCAGCTTCCAATCTTCTGACGGCTTCTTCTTCGACCGTTGCTTGGTCTGCTGTTTGCCCACGAGTATGTTGTCCTCTCCGACAGCCTCGTATATCACGCGATCTGAGCCAGGCTCGAACTCCGATGGTTTCGTCCCATCCGAGACGGTCCCGAGGTACTCCTCGACCTCCTCACTTATCCATCCTATCTCCCTGTAGTACTCGAAGAGGTCGGGAAGGAACTCTGGTCCCGCTCGGTCCATCAGGAACCTGATCCAACGCATGACGAGCAGATTGGTCCTGGAATCTATCTCTATGCTCTCCAGGACAGGTATTCTCTCTTCATCGGCCGACACGGAATTCCTCCGTCATTGTTCCTTCACGTGAGTATCTCGTAGACGTTGCTGTATACCGAAGGCGTCACTACGTCCAAATACGTCGGTATCCCGTGCTTCGGGATAAGAAGCAGGTTCGCCTCCTGCTGCGTCACTAGCCCCATGCCGTTCGCATCGAGGTCTATGTGCACTAGGGCAATGTCTCCCTGCGTTATCCCGACGTCGGTGGCGGTCCATATGTTCGACGGGTAGGTGTCCCGTATCTGTGTCACGTTGAACGTCCCCACTCCGGCGGTCAGGTTGGTGTACACGTAGGATATGTCGACCATACCGGTGGACATCTCGATGACCAGATCGTACAGGTTTATCACGGGGCTTCCTGCTGCGAGCTCGATTTTCAGATAGAGATCAGTTATGGTCGTCAGGTTCGCGTCCGTCACTCCGAACGCTGCCAGTGTCTTCAGACCAGTCGAGATCTCCATCAGGGCCTGATCACCCGTGGTTTCCGCCTGTTGCTGCAGCATATACGCTGTCTGCACCAACACCCCTGCGGCGACCGCGGCGACCAAGATCATCGCGATGAAGATCAGTAACGTCCCGACCCCCATCTCGGCCTCTTGGCCCGCCCGTAGTCTCCTCGGCTTGGATATCTTCTCCATTCTTCATACCTCCTTTCAGGATCGCGGGGTGCCAAATCGGGGATGGCCGGGGGCAGCCACGGCAAGAAGCGTGCGAGAGGTCTAGTCCGCAGAACTTCCGACCACTGCGTCACCGTCCATGCAAGAATCCGGCACCGTACTATCCGCGCGGTTCTTCTCTCTCTCACTCCCGAGGAGGTCTAACTATGCCCTGTGGATAGTCCAAGCGTCGCCTCACAGGCTTGTTACCGCCCGTGAGAGCAACTTATGATTATCATGGTCGATAGAAAAGGACTACGCTGTGATTTCCATCAAAGGAAATGATGGGTCAACGCCCAGGCGGCGACCGCGCGAGCGTTACCTGACAACGCCACAGACACTGTGGTCAGAGCCGGTGCACATGTTGTCGTCTAGAACTCCCTCGGCTTCGGCACTGACATGTCGTGGGTCATCTCGAGCGGCGCAGACCTGTGATTGAGGTCCACCTTCACCCTGAGGATGCCCTTCTCGTAGACAAGGCTCACGCTCCCGATCTTCGATCGATAGGTCTTGTACCTCTTGCCGTCCGCCGTCAACTCGCTCCCCTCTTGGTCGATGAGGTTCGCCGCTGCGAGCTCGCGCAGCTTCCTGTAACAGCTGGCTAGAGGAATATCGAACATGAACGCCAGTTCCCTCGCGCTCCTGGCCTTGTAGCTCGTCGCGGCCAGGATGTTCATGTTATACTTGTCGGTCAATATGTGCGTGATGCTTAGCTTGGCATCCGCTATCCCCGTTTCGGTGGTCATACGATCCCCTTCCCGGGATGATTAGAGTCCATCCATCCCTGCTGCCAGTGGAATCATTATTTGAATATATATATTTGAGGTCATGTTTCCTACGCCTGAGAATCAGGCGTACATTTCACGAAACGCATGGAGATTCCGATCGGCTGCGCGGACGATTCTCACGGAGATGATCGCGGGCTAATCGCCCATCTAAGTATCGCTACTGATTGTCTCGACGGGGAATTGTGCACCACGTTTTATCAATGAAAATCGCAGAATACTTACAGCCAGGAGGACTCAGCGGAAGTGAACACCTTCGAGTTGTCGAAGCTCCTGATCGACGAGTACTCGACGAAGATACTGACGTACGCCAGCGAGCGTCCCCGATCCGTCCAGGACATGTGCAAGAACCTGGACATACCGATCACTCAGGGGTATCGGCGCGTGAACACGCTCTTGTCCGAGGGGCTGCTCAGCTGTGAGGGGAGGATGCTCACGCAGAAGGGCAAATGGACCAAGCTCTACATGTCCCAAGTCCGCAAGGCTCAGATACTCTTCGACCAGGGCACTGTCAGGTTGAAGTTCGAGTTGAAGACCGGCCAGGTCGTTTGGCACGACGACTGGGAGGTGTCGGCCGCGGTGTGAGCTTGCCCGTCTCTTCTCTTCCGACCTCCGCAGAACGCGCATGATTATCACGACCGAGATTTGACCGCAAATGTATTTCCACACTATCGAGGATGCTCTGACGGTAGTCTGCCTTACACAGAGCGGTATGCTGAAGTCCCAGCATGTGCTTGTCGGTCGGTGCAGCTATGAAGAGACAGGAGAACGAGGAAGCGGGCGCCTCGCTTCGCGATACCCTGACTGACTACGCGTTGGCGTATCTCAGGGGATACCTGACGGCGGTGGAGGACGAGATGCCAGAGCACACGCCGTTGTTCTACAACGAGCGCCCCTACAAGATCGAGGTGTGCACCATGCCCAACTCCTGTTATTGCTTCTTATTCGAGAAGTCGGACAAGCCCACCATCGAGGTCGCGGAACAGGATTGGGGTTATGTGGTCAGTCAGGTCATGTCCGGCATCACCTATACCGCCACTGTCTACTCCCACGAGGGCCTTGCCGAGGAGGACGGCGAGGCCAGAGGGAAGAAGGACGCTATCAGAGACATACGCGCCCTGGAGAGTTCCAACATCGCCGATTCGGCGAGACAGCTGGAGAAGCTCATCGAAGAGTTGAATGACATACACAAGTGGTCCAAGAACCCGGTCAAGATGGCCAAGTACGCGGTCTCGAGGCTCGAGCCCGTAAGACAGTCGATACTGAGCTCGGGGGTCGACACGGACATGATGACCATGATCGAGACGGCGAAACGTTACCCTCCTCCCCCAAAGCAGGTCGTCCTCGACTCAGAGGGGTTCAAGCTCTTCGAGGAGGTGCTGACGAAGCTCGACGACCTCGACCAGATCGCGAAATGCGTGGAAACGCAGGAGAACGAGATCAGGGAGATCGAGCTGAGCGTCAGCCGCGAGATACACGATTTCAAGACGGAGCTCGACAAGAAGATGGCCAAGGGTTTGAGCGTGATCATGACGACCACGGACAGGAAGATCGACAAGGCTCTTGGCGCCTTCTCAGGGAATGGCGAGGAGTTGGAGTCCGTTCAGCAGGCCATCGCCGAGTTGCAGGAGGAAGGCACTGCGGAAGATCCGAGGGTCGATTAGCTCCTGCAGGAGGTGGAGAACCTCAGAGCCGAGATCGACGGCGT
>DUGQ01000132.1 GCA_013331315.1 Thermoplasmata archaeon | reverse complement strand
GACGTGGAAGGCGTGAGGGTCGGGCACTGCACGCTCAACTCCGGCGAGGGCAATCTCGTCCCTGGGAAGGGGCCCGTGAGAACCGGCGTGACGGTGGTCATTCCGCATGGGGACGACTTGTACAGGAGGCCCGTCAAGGGTACGTACTTCGCCCTCAACGGTTGCGGAGGCCTCATGGGGGCCCTCCAGATCGAGGAGTTCGGGCTGATAGACACGCCGATAGGGCTGACGAGCACGATGGCCATGTCCGCGGTCGGCGAGGGGCTTGTAAGGCACGCCCTGGCGAGCAACCCTCTGGCCGGCACTGACCACGATTCCGTGATACCCGTCGTCTCCGAGTGTGACGACGGACACCTCAACGACTCGAGAGGGCTCCACGTGCGACCGGAGCACGTCGAGAAGGCCATCTCCGCCGCCACCCCCGATGTCGAGGAGGGCGCGGTCGGCGCCGGCACTGGCATGGTCTGCTACGACTTCAAGGGGGGCATAGGGACCTCCTCGAGGGTCGTCGAGACCAAGGGTGGCAAGTTCGTGGTCGGGGTGCTCGTTCTCTCGAACCACGGTGAGAGGGACGAGCTGACCATCGAGGGAGTACCCGTCGGGAAGCTTCTGGACACGCCCAACCCGAGGAGGGAGGAGCACGGCTCCATCGTCACCGTGATCGCCACGGACGCGCCCCTGGACGCGAGGCAGCTGGGCCGGCTGGCGAAGAGGGCCAGTATGGGCCTGGCACTCACTGGATCCTGCGCCCACAACGGCAGCGGGGACATCATGATAGCCTTCTCCACCGCAAACATCCACGACCGCTACCAGAAGGACTCCTTCGCAGTCACAGACAAGCTGCTTGTCGACAGGGAGATGGACGGACTGTTCAGGGCGACGGTGGACGCGACCGCGGAGGCGGTCATCAACTCGCTCTTCAAGGCGGGCACGATGGAGGGGCGGGACGGCCACATGGTGCCAGGGCTGCCGATCGAGAAGACCCTCGACATCCTCAAGGCTCACAGGCGGGCATGAGGCCGGCGCCTGCCATCAGATATCTTTTTCAGCAGACAGCGCCATCCTGCATGCCTGCACAGGTCAGGGGTTGAGGACGCAGATGCCGGACAGAAGCAAGGACTTGCGGGAGCGGGTCGCGAAGTCCCTCAAGAAAGGGACTGTCGAGGGACTGACAAGACAGTTGGTCTCCATACCGAGTCATTCGGGCATACCCACTCGCGAGAAGGAGGTCGCTGAGCACCTGCATGAGTATCTGGTCCGCAACGGTGTGAACTCGAAGCTGAGGAAGGTCGAGAAGGACCGATACAACGTCATAGCCACGCTCAAGGGCACCACGGGCGAGGGAAAGAGCCTCATGTTGAACGGCCACTTGGACACCGTCCCCGCGTACGAGATGGACATCCCGCCGTTCACCCCCAAGGTGAGATCCGGGAGGCTGTACGGACGCGGCGCGCTCGACATGAAAGGCGGTCTCGCGGCCATGGCGTGCGCTCTTGTCGCGATGAAGAAGTCCAAGGTACGTCTCCAGTCAGACCTCGTCTTGACCGCCGTGGTCGGCGAGGAGGAGCGAAGCGAGGGGACGGAGGACGTGGTAATCAGAGGGCCGAAGACCGATCTGGCAGTCATCGGTGAGCCGACCGACCTGGAGATCCAGCCATCCCACCGGGGGCTCGAGTGGCTCGAAGTGCACATCTATGGCAAGGCGGCCCACGGTGGGCAGGCGGCCAAGGGAGTCAACGCCATATCCATGGCGGCCAAGTTCATAAACGCGGTCGAGACGGACCTCCTCCCCAAGTTGTCGAAGAGGTCGAGCAAGCACACGATGCCTCCCACGATGAACATGGGGGTCATAGATGGCGGCCAGCAGCCGAGCTCGGTCGCCGACCACTGCGTCGTCAGGTTGGACAGGCGATGGACGCCGGAGGAGTCCCTCGATCAGGTGTTCCAGGAGATCTACGACATCTTCGACGGTGTGAAGAGGGAACACCCGGAGTTCAGAGCGAAGCTCAAGCGCGACCCGAGGAACATGAAGACGATGACGCATGTGCCGAACGTCGTCCCGAAGGACCATATGCTCGTGAAAGCTCTGGGAGCCGCCGTGAGGAGAGAGACGGGCGGCTCGGCGAAGCTCACGTCTTTCTGGGGATGGACGGACGCCGCCCTTCTCACGCATTTCGCCAAGGTCCCCACGGTAGTGTTCGGGCCGGGAGGGGCTGGCGCCCACGCGAGGACTGAGTACGTGAAGGTCGCTGATNNTCTATTCTGACCTGGCTCTTGAGCTGTGCACCGTCGACTGACAGGTCAGGAGATCACGGGCTGCTTTCTCAGGACCATGCCAGCACGTTCCTTGAGATGTTCTCCCTCCCTTATCGTGAGAGTGCCGTTCACGAAAACCTCTGTTATGCCCTCTGAGTACTGATGGGGCTTCGCGAAGGTCGCGCGGTCGGTTATAATCGCGGGGTCGAACACCACCACGTCCGCCATCATGCCCTTTCGTATCACGCCCCTGTCGGCTATTCCGAGCCTGGCGGCGGGAGATGAGGTCATCTTCCTGATCATCTCGTGCAACGAGACAACCTCCTTGTCGAGGGAGTAGCGACGGATCGCCCGCGGGAAGGTTCCGAATGCTCGTGGATGCTCGGGAATGTCCGCGAACGGTCCGTAGAGGGCGCTCACCTCGCCGTCCGAGCCTATCGACGCCAGGGGATGCGCTATGACCGTCTCGACGTCCTCCTCGCACATCTCGTGGAACACGGCCGTTATGTCCAGGTCCTCCTCGAGGAACAGGTCGAGCACGAACTCTGTCGCGTCGACTCCGAGCTCCCGCGCGACGTCGCCTATCCTCCTGTGGTTGTGCGGCTTGTTGCGCTCCTTCTTGAAGCCGCTCACCTCGATGTTGTCCCAGCAGTTCTCAGCGACCACGTTCTCCCAATCCGTGGACAGGTCGCAGAGCTCCCGCTTGATCCTCTCCCTCGCCGTCGGGTCGACGAGACGNNCCAAGGTCCGTGCACGACGCCGTGTACGGGTAGACATCGAAAGCGACGTCGACCCCCTGGGCTCTCGCCTCCTCGATCATCGCGATAGTCTTCTTCACGAGGCCCCAGTTGCCCTTTCCCGCGGCCTTGTGATGAGATATCTGCACTCTCGCGCCAGACTCGCGTCCTATCCTGATTGCCTCGGAGACCGCCTCCAGGAGGGTCCTTCCCTCGCCCCTTATGTGGCTGGCATAGATGCCCCCGAGGGACGCCGACGTGGTCGCCAACTCTATCAACTCGTCGGTGCCGGCATAGCAGCCTGGGGCGTATATCAGGCCCGAAGACAGCCCGAACGCCCCCTGCAGGATCGCCTCGGCGACGAGTTCCTTCATCTCCTTCAGCTGTGCGTCCGTCGGCTCAACATCCGCCGCTCCTATGACCCCTGACCGGACGGTGTCAGCGCCGACCAACGTCGCGGCATTGACGGAGGTACGCAGGTTCGCAAGTCTGAGAAGATACTCCTCCATCGTGACCCAGTCGACCTCGACAGAGTACTTGACCGCGGACTCGGCCGTGGACTTCCTCACATCTCCGAGCAGGGGGGCGGCGGAGCCGCCACAGTTGCCCACAACCTCAGTCGTGACGCCCTGCCTGATCTTGCTCTCCGACAGGGGACACCCGAGGAGCGAGATGTCCGAATGTGTGTGAATGTCTATGAATCCCGGGCAGACGATTCTTCCCGCGGCGTCGATCTTCACGGCCCCCTCCGCGGTGCCCGGCTTGTGCAGGCCCGTGATCCTGGTCCCGTCGATGCCAACGTCCATCTCCACGGGGGGTGCGCCCGTTCCATCGATAACACGCCCTCCCGCTATGAGGATTGAATGACTGCTACTCATCGCAAGCAATCAGTAGATTCAGAGCAGGTTATTTAAGCTTCTCCGAACTGGCCAAGTATTATATCGTGATTCGGTTCTCAGTCATCCGATGAGACACACGTTGCGCTTCCGGAAGTACCAGGGCTGTGGCAACGACTTCGTGCTCGTTGACGAGATGGGTGATGGTAGGACGTCTGACGAGGACCGGAGCGCCCTGGCCAAAAAGCTCTGTGACAGGCACTTCGGGATAGGCGCTGACGGGCTGATATTCATCGAACTAGCGGACGGATGCGACGGCTCGATGAGGCTGTTCGAGCCAGCGGGAAACGAAGCGGACATGTGTGGCAACGGGCTGAGGTGCGTCGCGGCGTACCTGTCTGAGAAGCTCGGGAAGGACGCTCTTTCGATCCTGTCCCGGGACGGAGTGAAGCTCGTAACGAGGTCAGACGCGGAGTACAGAGTGGACATGGGCCCCGTCAGAACCCTTCGGAGGGATATCGAGCAGTACATCAAGGACGAGGGCCAGCCCACGGACTCGATGTTGGGCGTCCCCCTGTATCGGGAAGACGACTCGTCGCGGGCCTGCATTCTGAACACAGGAGAGCCGCACATAGTGGTCTTCACCGAGGATATCTCCCAGGTGGATGTTCCCAAGGTGGGGGCCGACCTCAACTCGGACAGAGCCCGGTTCCCGCTGGGGATAAACATCAACTTCGTCCAGGTGGAAGGTCCCGACGAGATATCGGTGCGGACCTATGAGCGGGGGGTGTACGACGAGACGATGGCATGCGGTACCGGCGCGACCGCGTGCGCCGCCGCCTCGTTCCTCTCTGGAAAGGTCACGGGCCGCCGCGTCAACGTCTCCNNTTCCTTCATGACTGGACCGGCTGACAAGGTGTATGAAGGCGAGATCGAGGTAGACCTCTGAACGGCCTTCTGGCGCGCGCGAGCCCTAGCCCTTCATCTTCTTCAGGACTTCCTCGGCAGCCACCAAGGTCCGCTCGACGTCTTCCTCATTGTGCTCAGTGCAGGTGTAGAACGGCTTGTCCGGGTGGAAATGGATGCCTCTCGCGAGGAGGCCGTAGTCGAACTGCATCCTCGTCTTCGCGTCGAAGTGCATACAGTCCCTATAGCTGCGTGCCACCTCCTTCGCGAAGACCACGTTGAAGGTCGACCCGGGACCGGCAGCGACCGCCTCGAAGCCCATTCTCTGGAATAGATCGTTCAGTCCGTTCCTCAGCTTGTCCGTGATCCTGTTCAGGTAAGGGTACGTCTCCGGCTCCTCGAGCACGTCCATAGTGGCCATGCCGGCCGCCAGGACAGTGGAGTGGCCGTTGAACGTCCCTCCATGGAACACCCTGTTGTCCTTGCCGCGCACGGCGGGGTTGACAACATCCATGATGTCCTGGCGCCCGAGGAACGCTCCACACGGGAAGCCGCCTCCCATGATCTTTCCGAGGCACATCAGGTCCGGTATCACGCCGTAGGTGGTCTGCGCCCCGCCCAGGCGGTCCATTCTGAAGCCCGACATGACCTCGTCGAATATCAGGATGATATCCAGCTCCTCAGTCGTCTCCCTCACGGCCTTCAGGAACTCCGGGTCGGATTCTATGAACCCTCTCTGGACGGGCTCCATGATCAGCGCAGCGAGGTCGTTCCTGTGCGCCTTCAGAAGACGTATCGTGTCCTCCGCGTCGTTGAACGGAAGCACCTGCACGCTCTGGAGGGTGTACTCAGACGTCCCCAACGAACACGCGACCGGCTGGGGTGCCGCATAGGGGCCCGCGGTCTCCTCAGAGGGTGTGAGGCTCACGAGGGCCTCGTCGTAGCACCCATGATAGTGTCCCTCGAACTTCGCGATCCTGTTCTTCCTCTTGTAACCCCTGCACACGCGCAACGCGTGCAGAGTGGCCTCCAGGCCTGAGTTGGTGAAACGGACGCGCTCGGCACAGGGGAATATCGAGTTCAGGCGCTCGGCCATCAGACACTCGAGCTCATGCGGCGGGCCGAAGATGGTCGTCCCGTCCCGTTCCAGCTGCTCGGTGACCGCCTTCATCACGCGCGGGTGGCCGTGACCGAGGATCAAGGGGCCGAAGCAGAGCATGTAGTCGATGTACTCGTTGCCGTCGAGGTCCCACAGATGCGAGCCTTTGGCCTTCTTCGCAAAGACGGGGTACGGCGTGTAGAACTTCACGTTGCCCGTCACGCCCCCAGGAAGGTGGTCGCTCGCCCTGGTATACCACTCCTCGCTCTTCTTCGTCTTGCTCTTGTATTCCTCGACCGGGTCGAAGCCTCCGCCCATGTCCGTACTCACCCCAGGTATATCTTGTCAGGATCGAGCGACCTGAGCGTCGCCAGCTCCTTCTCCGTCGGTGGAGGCGTGGTCTCCAGGTCGGCAGCGACCTTCACGGTCCAGGGTGTGTTCTCCTGGACCTGCTCGATCGTGACGCCCTCGTGCAATGCCGCGACCGTCATCTCGCCGGTCTCTGCGTCGAACTTGAACGTGCACAGGTTGGTCACCACGGCGTACGGTCCTCCTCCCTGAAGCTTCAGCTTCTTCCAGTTCTCCTTCCCGCCGACGAAGCCTGGGCTGGTGAGGAAGTCGACCTTCTCGACGAACCGGCGCTTCTCATGAGGCGTGATCA
>DUGQ01000147.1:3280-3771 GCA_013331315.1 Thermoplasmata archaeon | reverse complement strand
CGTGTACACCGCGGTCCCGTTCGTCGCCATGTACGGGTATCCCTTCCGGGGCATGGCCATGTCCTGCGCGGGGTTCCTGGCGCACAGGGCTATCTCCTTGGGCATCGACTTGACGGCGTCGTTGATGAGATACTCTGGCAGGTACACCGTCATGATGTCCCTGTCGACCGACGCCCCGCCCTTCTCGAGCATCTGGAGAGCCTTCTCGCTCAGGACCTTGATGCCCGTTTCCTCCAGGATGTAGAGGGTGTTCTCGTGTACAAGCTCGATGTCGTCTTCAGACAGAATGCTTATCTGGCAAATCGACATACTTCCGTGCCAAGCCCAGAATGGTGTGAGGGTAAATAATAACCTTGTTTGCGTCATCCAGGGCGGCGCGGTCCAGGGGCGAAGAGGGCATCTTAGCCTTTGTTCAGAGGGCGAGGTCTGCAGATGGTACTAGACGACCTGAAGACATTTCCAAGGACCTTCAAGGTCCTCCTAGCGAGCGC
>DUGQ01000147.1:0-3261 GCA_013331315.1 Thermoplasmata archaeon | reverse complement strand
GCCGGGTACACCATCGCCGGCATTCCCTCGATGATGATCGGCGGGATGCTGGCCGACAAGTTCGGCAGAAGGCCCGTCCTGCTGGCTAGCCTCGGGTTGATGTCACTGACCATGTTCATGTACTTCTTCGCGAACAGCTTCTTGACTCTGATGGTGTTGGTGCTGGCAGACTCCTTCGTCGGCACGATGTACATGCCCGCAGCTAATGCCATGATTGCGGACGTGGTGAAGCCGGCGGACCGGCCGAGGGCGTTCAGCGCTCTGAGGGTCGGATGGAACGTCGGGATCATATTCGGTCCGGTCCTCGGCTGGATGATAGTCTCGTCCTATTCGATGCGGCTCTTGTTCGTATTCGGGGCGCTCATACTCGCGAGCGCCTTCGTCGTCAACTTCATCTTCATCAGGGAGACCAGACCTGAGAAGATCGAGTCCACCGCGATAACCTTCAGGGCCGTCATGTCCGTACGTCACGACAGGGTCTTCGTCGTACTCTGCGCCCTGAGCGCGATATTCTGGTTCTTCTTCGCCCAGTGGATATCCGTGTTGCCGGTCTACTCGTCCGAAACCCTCGGCATCAGCCCAGGTAGTTTCGGCCTGCTATTCGCCTTGAGCGCAATCATGGTCGTCGTCTTTCAGATGTGGGTGACTTCGCAGATGGTCAAGTTCAGCAGGTCCGCGGTGCTTGCGGCGGGTCAGCTGGTCGCTTCCACGGGATTCGGCTTGATATTCCTGGCCACGGACATGTTGACCCTGGGTGGATGCATCGTGGTCATCACGATTGGTGAGATCTTCTACATGTCGATAATCTCAGCCATAATCGCGGACCTCGCACCCGAGAACAAGAGGGGCATCTACATGGGATTCTCAGGCCTGGTCCAACAGCTTGGCAGCGGACTCGGATTCTTCGCCGGATTGGCCCTGCTGGGGATGCTCACTGACGATGCCGTGATTTGGCTGATCTTCGGCGCGATAGGCATATTCTCCACTGCTGGCTACGTTGTCTTCGCACGTATGGCGGGCCCTGCGATTGACAGGCCGGAGAATTCGCAAGCGACCACCGTCGATGGCACCCACTGATCGAATCATGCTGGAGAAATGTGAGTGGTGGGGTTTGATGCAGCCGCGCCGGTTAGCGCGGACTGCGTTGTACGAACGGATGAAGCAGCCCTAGAAGCGCTTCCTCATGCCGCCGCCGTATCCGCCCGAGTCGCGGTCCCTGTCCCTCGGCCTTCCGCCACCGCCGCGGTTCCTCCTCGGAGGCTGCTCGTACTCCTTGTCGCTCATGTTGGGGTCGGTCGAGACGTCCTCGACGCCATCGCTCTTGCCGAGCGCACCGTACTTGCCGACGTTCAGGCGCATGTGTCCCCTTACCAGGGAGACATACCCGTTCTTGATCTGGAGAACGTCCTCCTTGTCGATGGAGCCTATCTGGTCGTCCCAGAGGGACAGTATGATGGCTCCCGTGTCATCGGCTATGGTGGCCTCGGCCACCTTCCTCGATCCACCGAATCTCCCGGGGATCTCCTTCGGCTCGCTTACTTCGAGGCACTTGGCCAAGACGTCCACCCTCTTTGAGTTCGGGGTGAGATCCTTTATCTTGGTCTCGACGCTCTGTTCTTCCGTGCCACTCGCTTCTGTGTTGTCTTCCATGCTTATTCTTCCTTTGCTGTGGGGACACCGTTGAAGCCACGCTCTACGCGAAAAACAAACTGTCGCTAAGAGAACAATCATCCGCTTGGCTGAAGTTCGGCTTTCCTCGTATGGCTGGGCACACAACCGTGTCCAGCAGTGAGTTGGCGGAGGTCGTATTTATAATGTCGCCCTTGTTGCACCGCTCAAACGGCCTGTCTAGGTCGTCAGAATGTCGACATCCGACCGCCGAGGAGGGCGTTTTTCGGGCAATTGGCGGCCCGTCGTCAGAAAGGGATATATACGGTCTCTGCGTACGGCGTTTTTGTCCTAGGGAGCAAGACACCAGTGAGCAACGACACCTCAGTTTGCTTCGATTGCGGCTCCTCTACGGAGCGACTTTCTCATGGTGCTTGCTCTGAAGTCTGGGAAGGGAGTCTGGGCACTCGCCCTTCCTGAGGTGGATGTACATGGCATCGTCAGGTGCAGGCCGGCCTATTTATGGCAACGGCCCACCCTCCCCTCGGGAGGCCTTCCCCGCGAAGGACGACGACGCCCGTGACAGGATATCCAGACGTCTCGCCGGGATGCACGTGCCCGAGCTCCGGGTCGTCTCGTCGGCCGGCGAGAGGTTGTTGTATTCGAGGGACCAGTCCGAGATCCCGAGGTTTCTGAAGACTTTCGCCTTCAGGACGTTCCCCGACGCGGTCGTCCAGCCGTTGTCCGTGCCCGCCCTCTCGGCGGTGCTCAGGTTCGCCTCCTCAGAGGGGCTGGCGATCGTCCCCCGAGGGGCGGGGTCGTCCCCGTTCGGAGGGTCCGTGCCCGTTGTCGGAGGCATGGTCGTCGACATGTCAAGGATGGACGCGGTCATCGGGCTGGACAGAGACGCCAAGACGATCACGGTTCAAGCGGGCGCCCGCTGGGCGGACATCGACCACGAGCTGTCGTCGGTGGGCCTGCAGGTGCCCACATGCCCGTCGAGCAAGTTCTCCACAGTCGGCGGATGGATCGCCACGGGCGGCCTCGGCATCAACAGCTTCTCAAGGGGCCACCTGAAGGCGAACGTGCTGGCCGTCGAGGTGGTCTCATCGGACGGCGCCGCGAGAAGGTACTCTCAGGCCGACCCCGAGTTCGGGCGCGTGTTCGGGTCCGAGGGGCAGGTCGGTGTTGTCGTATCCGCCACCATAGCCCTGTCCGAGGTGCCCGAGGCTGGCAGGCCCCACCTGATGCTGTTCGATTCCCCGAAGGATGCGCTGTCGTTCATCGGGAAGGTCATGTCCAGCGACGTCGCCCCCGCCCACATCATGCTCGAGAGCGAGTCGAGGGTGAAGCTGGTCTCCGAAGCCCTCGGCGGGGAGCACCTGGGGATGATGGACGCCGTCATGGTGAGCGTCGAGGGAAAGGAGCCCGAGGCCAGGTTCGCCAAGCTGCTCAAGAAGCTGGGCGTGTCGGAGGAGAAGGAGTACGTCGCGAGGTACCTCTGGAACGAGCGCTTCTTCCCGATGAAGCTTCGGACGAAGGGCCCGGGGATGCTGGGGGCAGAGGTCCTCATCCCACAGGCACGCCTCGCGGAGGCGGTCGAGGTCGCCGGCTCCGCCTGCAGGGCGATGGGCCTCGACAGATCGGAAGAGC
>DUGQ01000066.1:1468-3738 GCA_013331315.1 Thermoplasmata archaeon | reverse complement strand
CACCAGCACGCCCGCCATCCAATCCGCGGCTCCCGACTGCTGAAGGCCCTCGCCCAATGCCAGCCCAGCACCGATTATCAGGAAGATGTCCCATGATATAGACCGCGCATCCTGCCAATCGAGGGTCTTGCTGGCGAACAGAAGGACCGCGGCGCTAAGGGCCACGATTGCTGCGCTCATGAAGCTGGCTGGAAAGCCGAACATTGCCCCGATGTCCGCACCTGCCACCCACAAGATCACAGTCGGGAAGAATATTCCCAGCGTCTTCTTCTCGCCCGGCGTCAGGCCGCCCATCTCCACGAGCTCCTTCCTCACCGAGGCGATGTTGATGCTCTCGACGCGGACCGGGAATATCCTCCTGAGCACGACCCACGAAACGAAGAGCAGGCCGATGCTGGTGGGCAGGCCAATCCTCATCCAGTCGACGAACGTCCACGCAGCACCCTCCTCGCCGAGCCTCTGGGCCAGGAGCGATGACGCCACCGCATTCGGGGCGGAGCCCGTGATTGTAGCCATGCCTCCCAAGGCAGAGCCGATGCCTATCCCCAGGAGAAACAGTATCGACAAACGGCCCTTCTCCTCGCCCGCTCGGGCGGCTATGCCGAGCACGACGGGAATCATCAGTGCGACGGTGGCCGTGTTCGAAATCCACATGGAGAGGACCGCAGCGACCAGCATGAAGGAGAACAGTATCTTCCCGACGTCACCACCGAACCGGGCAACGATGGAGTAGGCGAGGCGGCGGTCGACCCCGTGCTTCCTGAAAGCCTCGGCCATGATCAAGCCGCCCATCAGCAGGTAGACCACCGGGTCGGCGAACGGCATCAGAGCGTCGTCGGTCCCGAATATGCCGTAGAATGTGAGGAGCACCGGGACGAGCAGCGCGGTGACCGGCAGGGGCAGACCTCCGAATGTCCACAACATGGAGATGCAGACGAAGATCGCCAAGGCGTACTGGACCGGCTGGTCCAAGGGAAGAGGGATGACCGTGAGAAGAAGCAGGGCGAAGAACGGAAGGAATATCTTGATCGAGCGCTGGACCATCTTCGGCAGCCGCGCGAAGACCCTGAAGAATGTCGGAGTGACCTCGATGATCTCGTGACCGATGGAACCTATCGTGCTGGCGATTGGCAGGTCGCGAAGCTTCTTCTCCCGCATCCGCTACGTGAACCGTTCGGTGATATTTCAAATCCTTGAAGGTCAGAGCCCCTGAGTGGCTGAGATGGACTCGAGGCTCTCGGCCGCGATCGCCCGCGCTTTCGCATTTCCGGTCATCTCGGCCTGTCGGACGGCGTTCCTGTAGCACTCCGCGGCCCTCTCCACGTCGCCCTTCTTCTCCGACACAATGCCCATCCTGAGATACACCGCGGTCAACCCCTCACGGTCCACCTCGCGGACGAGAAGGTCCTCGGCCTCGACGAGGATGGACTGAGCCGCGTCGAGGTCACCGGCGCTCTCCTCTATCATCGCGCTCTCCAGCTTCGCCTTCGCCAACAGAGACGTATCTCCGATATCAACGGCATCCTCGGTCAACGGCTCCAGCTCCTCGCGGGCTTCTCCGTACTCGCCCGTGAGCCTCAGAAGAGTCGCCAGGGCGAGTATGAGTGCGAAATCCCCCGAATCACGCTTCGAGCGCTCTTGGAAGAGACCCCGCCTCCTTCTCAGAGAGGGGTCTGCGAGCGCCGACCTGCATGCAGATATGGCGCCCTCATTGTCTCCCAGGTCAGCCAGCGCCTCGGAGTAGTCGGCCTTCGTCCGCTTCGATTCAGAAAGGTCGCCGGCCTTGGCGTATGCCGTCGATGCCTCGAGAAGGAGATTGGCGGATTCGTCCGTCCTGAGGTAGCTCTTGCAGAACTGGGACAGGTTCTCCAACGCTCGTCCCTCACCCATGTGGTCCTCCGCGGCGTGTGCGAGGCGGATCGCCTCCCTCAGCATCCTCTCCGCATCGCCTGGGTCTCCTGACTCCCAGTGGAGAAGCGCC
Organism: Thermoplasmata archaeon; assembly: GCA_013331315.1. Classification (GTDB taxonomy): domain Archaea; phylum Thermoplasmatota; class Thermoplasmata; order UBA10834; family UBA10834; genus UBA10834; species UBA10834 sp10834u. The sequence continues at coordinate 1,757 of DUGQ01000066.1, read as the reverse complement.
AGATTGTTCATGCAGGCGGCCTGGGCGAGTCTGTTCTCGGCCTTCGTGGCAATGGACAGAGCACGGTCGTAGCATTCACGGGCGCCAGCGAGGTCTCCCCTCCGCTTGTGAAGAAGGCCGAGGTTGAGCCACTCCCTCACCTGCCCTTCGACATCGTCAGCACCCTCGTAGAGGGATCGTGCCTCCTCGTGGGCCTCGAGTGACTTCGTCCATTGCTCGTAGTCCGCCCGCAACCTTGCCAGCGATTCCAGGGCGGCTGGTCGCAGTGGGTCCGGGTCGGGCATGCTTT
>DUGQ01000066.1:0-1343 GCA_013331315.1 Thermoplasmata archaeon | reverse complement strand
TTCAGGGAAGTCCCTGGACAGGCTGTCGAATTTGGCCACAACGAACGCCGGGGCCTCGGCCCATGCACCCGCCTCCACCAGGTGATACAGAGCCTCCAACCTCCACTCGGGCTCCTCCCTAGTCGCGCAATAGCCGGATGCCTTCAGGTGGGCTCGGGCTCTCTTCTCGGGGCTCAGCCTTGAAGAGAAGTAGTCTCTGAGCAGGTCGTGGACCCAGATGCCACTCTCCTGCTCAACCACGAGGGACATGGCGCGCAGACCCGTTGCCTCTCGAGAGTCATCCTCTGACAGGTCGCTCAGAGGAACTGGGTGCCTGAACGCCGACAGGAGCTCAAGCACTTCACGCTGGCCGTCGGTCAGGATGGAGTAGACTTCGCTGTCGATGAAGCTGATCACATCCCCCCTCTCGGCGGAAGCGCCCTTCTTCGAGATCAGGGTCAGAAGAAGAGGGTTGCCGTGGGCCCAGCTGTAAACGTCCTCGCCAACATCCTTGGACGACGACTGCACAAGCTGTCTGGCGCTCTCGCGGTCCAATTCCTTCAATTCGATGTGGAGACTCTGCCGGATGTCTCTGGGCACATAGTCGGGAACAGTCCGCGATATGAGAACCAGCTTGGCCGACTTCGAGACCCTGGCAGCATCCATAAGCATGGATATCAACAGCTCGAGGCGCTCCGACGCCTTGTGGACATCGTCGAGGAATATAACCGAGTCGAGGCCCCTCAAATCCGATAGAAGCGGGGAGTAGGCCTCGGCCGTCGGAAGTGTCGATTTCATCGCTCTGGCGAGCGAGCGTCGGCCGCACGATGAGAGGAAGGATGCGAGTTGGTCGGCCACCGTCTTGTCAGTGTCCCACTGACTCAGAGAATACCAGAACAGATTCCTGCCTTCCGAGAGGTCGTCGAACACCTTGGACAAGAGTGTGCTCTTTCCGATTCCCGGCATGCCGTGTACGAGGACGGTGGAGACCGATTCGCCACGGACCGCATCCAGCAACCTTGCCAGTACCTCGGATCGACGGAAGAACTGTCCCACCACAGGCCGACCAAGTGAATGCGCAACAACGCTGGGGGTCTCCGATGGACTCGCCCTCTCGACGAAATCCTGAGGAGCCAGGGTCGCGCCTGCTCTCACACGGTCGACGACCTCGACGACGGAGGGTGTCCGACCGTTGGAGACGGACGCCCTTCGAATGGCCTCAGCTACCGACACACTCTCGGGCTTTCCATCACCGACCCAGGTCACGGCCTCGCCCAACACGCTCTCCTTGATCGACTCCGCCGTCCTTCGACCCTTCTCGGTGAGAAAATACGCCCTGCGCCTTCTGGGAGCACCACGGACAT